>CAZOEH010000196.1:0-5935 GCA_964578785.1 uncultured Desulfonema sp.
AGTATTTAAAAACATCCCGTAGTTTATCGTCGGCATCCCCGCCTTTTTTGCTTCGGCAACAGACGAATAGGGAGTTCCGGAGAGGTTCAGAAAAAGATTGCTGAAATCAACCTTGCCGAGCAACAGTCCTATCGGGGGCATTATGATATCATTAACAAACGAAGTTACAATCTTGCCGAATGCGCCGCCGATTATGACCGCTATGGCAAGATCAAGCACATTACCTCTCATGATGAATGCTTTGAATTCCTTGAGCATGTGCCTCCTTTCGTAATTCAGCGTATAAAAAATGACTGTTAACGAACTCGTCTATTTTGATGAACTTATTGGAAGTATAAATATGCTCTCTTAATGAGCTTTTTGGGGATTTTTAAATCACTTCGCTAAATCACAAGAAGGTTGGGGCTAACGCCCTCAAAGCCTTGTGATTTTTAACGCTCAGTAATTTAAAAATCTATTTCCCAAAAATCTCAAATCCGTTCACATATTACTTCCAACCAGTTCATCAGAAACAGCTTGCTGCAAAGCGGCATCAACCTGACTTTTTGCGAAGCCATCAGTTTTTTAATATCACTATGTTGCCGACCTTTATTTCTTTAGCTCCGGATGTTATTTTCCCGTATGAAAAATCCTCATGAATTTTATCGATCGTGATTTCACCGGTCTTGATTTTTTCCTGTCCTATCTTTTTCTTCGTTACCGGATGGACAAGCTCCTCGCCCATCTGATAAACCTCAAAGCGGGAGCCTTCACCAACCATGTTCTTCCCGATATCGATTATCACCGTTTCACCGTCTTTCTTGATTATATAGCCATCCAGCGGGAAAAGAGTTTTTATTTTGTCGTTCAGCTGGATTACCGCCTGGGATGCGGCTTCGATTAGAATGCCGGCCTTTTCAGCCTTCGTTGTGCCGCCGCCGATCGGATTAAGTATATTCAATCCAACGGATCCGGGGTCAAATGATGTGGAACTGCGGTCCGAACTGCCTTTACCTTCAGCGCCGTCTGTGGCTATTCCTGTTTCCATATCTATTATCCTGACTACCAGTTCAACATTTGCTTTTTGTTTTCCGAAATCGACGATGAAGCTGCTCTTTGCCTCTTCGGAAGAACAGAGTGTTATATTTCCTGAAATCAGATATTTTGCTCCTGTCAGTTTTCCGAATTTTACGGCGTTACCCGGGTCGGTCAGGCCGGACATCTGAAGCTTTGTTTCTTTTAACACATTTGTCAGCTGCTGACGTTCCACAACATGAAAATTCCTGTTTTTTGCGAGCTCGGTTATAAGCATTTCAGTCACGGCATCTTCGATGTTGCAGCCCGAATTTCCTGATACGTTCTTAAAAGGCAGAACAGCAATATCTTTTACAGCCGAAGCCGGCGCGCTTACCGGAAAAATGCAAATACAGATCAGCGCTGCAATGAGCAGTGTTCTGATGTTTTTTTGATTTAAGATCACAGAAGCCATTCCTGAAAATCTCATTTTGATTCTCCTGTTTGAAAATTTTCATTGTTATATGAAATCGCTGGATTGATTTCACAATAATTCATGGATATCCGATGCCGGTTGTTTTAACAGTTTGAGATAAATACCATTGAACGGTGTACCGGGTCAATGGGCAGCTATAAGTTGCGTGTGTCGTTCAATTTAACCGCGTTCGGAAAACTAATTAATGCACAAGCGGGCGATAATCTCATCCTGGGCTTCTTTTGAAAGGTCGGCGAAATAGGCGCAGTAGCCTGCAACTCTTACCGTAAGCCATTTGTATTCGCCGGGGTTTGCCTGCGCATTTCTCAGCATCCCGGGAGTCAGGGCGTTGAACTGAATCTGCATCCCGCCCTTTTTGAAATAGCCGTTAATGAGAAGATCAAAAAGTTCGAATCCCCGTTTGTTGTTGATAATAACCGGATCGAGACCCATCTGCAGATTCACTCCATTTGCGGCCTTTGTGAAATCTATCGAGGATACCGAATTCAGAAAGGCGGTAGGCCCCCTGTCTGATGACTCGGCAGCCGGAGTTATCCCGTTTGAAAGCGGCATTCCCGACAGCCTTCCGGAGGGAAGGCCTGAAACATATTTCCCGAATGCGATATGGGCGGTAACGCTGTAGAATCCCGGAATGTAAGTCCCGCCCCGGGGATTTTTATGTTTTGTGACCTCGTCCGAATAGATTCCGGCGACAAGCATGGCATAACGATTGCCGGGTTCTTCATCCCGTCCGTATCTTGGAGCCTTGTTGAGTATAAGTTGTCTTATGTTCTCCCGGCCCTCAAAGTTGTTTCCTGCTGCCGCAACCAGTTCGTGAAGGCTTATTTTCTTTTCCTGATAAACAAGCCGTTCAATTGCGGCAAGCGAATCGGCAACATCGGCAACCCCGACTCCCTGGATTCCTGTGAAGTTGTATTTTGCGCCTCCCGCGGTGATATCCATTCCTTTTTCAACAGGCCCGTCAATAAATGAAGAAAGAAGAGGAGACGGGTAGTAATCCCTGTGGGTCTCTCCAAGAAGGTTGGTTCCGTCAACCATCATCCTGACAACGTATGCGGTTTGAAGCCTGAAAGCTTTAACTACATCGTCCATGCAGGTAAAATTACCGATATCGCCTGTCCCGGGACCGATTTTTTCTTTCAGCAGAAGAGATCTTCCGTTGTTCAACGCAAGCTCAAGACAGAGCGGAAGATTAACCAGGGCGGAATCGGTCGCTCCCATAGTCTTTCCCTGTGGATTCGGTTCAACGCATCCGAGAGGAGCGTAATCTCTCGCATCCTTTAAGGAGCAGCCTGCTTTTACCAGCGATGAGATAATTACCGTGTCGTTGTAAATGGACGGATGTGGCGAGCCTGAAGAAACGGAATTATATACATTTTTTTTGAAGTCTTCAGGAGTTCCTTCATGCAGTCTTGCATAAAGGTTCGGAAGAGGAGTTGCGAGATCACTGACGGATTCGAGTATGATACCGGAGAGCTCATTCGTCACGTCATGTCCCTCTTCATCAACACCGCCTACACATAAACCCTGGCTGGTGAGAAGGCCGCTGAAGTACTCATTGAATTTACCGGGATAAAACGGGAGGAACTCGCAAACCTTGAGAAAAAAGCATTGTAAAAGTTCGCGCACGCTTTCCGGGGTTATTTCTTTAGATTCTATTCCTTTTTTGTAAAGAGGATAAAGATACCGGTCCATTCTTCCGAAAGAGATGGCATTGTCATAATTCTCCTGGTAGAGAGCGGAATGCGTAAACCAGATTGACTGAAGAGCCTGATGGAAATTTACAGGAGGATTCAAAATAACGGCCCTGCAGTTTTCAGCGATTTTCAGAAGCTCGGCTTTTCGCGCCTGATCCTTTTCCCCGCCGGCAAGACTTTCGGCTTCTTTTGCGTATCTTTCCGCAAACCGGAGAACTCCGGAAAGGGCAATGAGGGCGGCCGAGTAAAAATCTCTTTTCTTTCCATCAGTTTCGCCTGCGAGCTTAAAGTTTATATCTTCGATGATTCCGGAGATTCCTTTTTCAACGAGAAGGCTGTAATCGGGAGTAATATGCGAAATACCGGCGAATTCTGTGAGGACATATACGCCATAGAGCGAAAAGAGCCGGAAGGGCTCGAAGTTTTTCATGCCTATAACGACTTTTTCAGGTTCAACTTTTACCCGGCTGAAGAAAAATCCCCTGAACGAACCCGGAAGCATCATGAATATCCTTGTAAAAACGGCGCCGAGGCCGAGCATTAATCTTCCGCTGAAATTCTTTGAAATTATCCCGTTTATGGCATACGCTCCGACCGTTCTTGAGACCCAGTAGGGGAATACGCTTTTCTCGAACAGATCAATATCTTTTCCGGATATGTGAAACGCGTTTGTCTTTCTTTTCTCTATCATCCTGATCTCGGGCAGCATGGCAAGGCTTGAAAATTCCGGGTAGAGCATCGCCGAATTTCTTTTAGATGATATCGCGCCTGTTATCAGCTCTTTCGGGTAAATGATTACCGGCATCCGCTCCAGGATATATGAGACGGCCTTTGCCCTTTTGACTACAGCCGGGTCTTCAGGCAGGCTGTGATCCCTGTAGAAATCGGTGAGCAGTCTTGCGCGCTCGAGGCATATGCTTCTTGCCGAGTTCTCGATTTCCGACTTTAAAGATGAAATTCTCTCTGATAGATTATTCATATCTCCGGCTCCCGGTTTTATGATCATTATTTGATTGAAGCCTTCAGTCTAAAATATCACTTCAAGCCCTCTTCTGGTGAAAATCTCAGCCTTTTTCCCAAGCGCCTCTTCGCTGAGCGAAGGAATGTCAAGAGGCTTTATCGTATCGTGAAGTTTTTTGAGTTTGCTCTCCCACATCCTGTGATAAGGAAGAAGATGAACCGAAGGCTCGCCCGCATTTTTCAAAAAAAGAGCTACGGCCTCAAGTTCTTCGTCACTGTCGTTCATGCCTGGCACGACGGGCATTCTGACCTGCCTTTGGATTCCGGCCCTGATTACCTTTCCAAGGTTGTTTTTTATCAGCGTGTTCTCCTTTCCGGTAAGCCTTTTGTGAAGCGAGGGTGTTACGGCTTTTATGTCGAAAAGAACGAGATCAACCATTTGAAGCAGAGGTTCGGCTTTTTCCCAGTCGAAATATCCCGAGGTTTCGACCGCAACATGCATCTTTTTTTCCTTTAAAACCGGCAGAAGTTCTTTAATGAATAAGATTTTAAGCATCGGTTCACCGCCGCTTAATGTAACTCCGCCTTCAGGGCCATAGTAATCAATGTCTTTGATAAGCTCAGCCGCTAGTTCTGTAACTGAATATTCCCTTGCGGCAGGTTCAAGCGCCATCGAGGGACATACGAGAGTGCAGGCAAACATGCTTTTGCATGATTCGCGGTTTATGGAAGTACGGGGATTCAAGCTTATAGCTGAATTCGGGCATGCTTTTACGCACTCGCCGCATGAAATGCATCTTTCTTCCGAAACAACCAGCTCGTTTTCGAATTTCAGGGTTTCCGGGTTCTGGCACCAGAGGCAGCGAAGATTGCATCCCTTGAAAAAAACCGTGCTCCTAATTCCGGGGCCGTCATGTATGGAAAATCTCTGGATACTGCAGATAAGAGCGGTAACGGCCGGTTTAAGGTTCATGGTTTCACGTTTCTGGTCCATGGTTTCTGGTAACTTTCTATATAAGCACAGCAATTTATTTCTGACCCCTGACCGCTGATCAGTAACCACAGTAACCACTGGCTCCTAGTTTTTTTGCCTGTGATAATTCTTTACTTTTACCAGAGTTTATCCTATTTTAAAAGATAAAATCCTTTCACCCGGGAGGTTCCGCCCATGATCACAACAATTGCCAAAATACTGAAGGTGTTAAATTCCGAAACAGATCCCGCACAGATAGGTCTTGCAATAAGTTTTTCTTTAATTGCCGGGCTTACGCCGTTATTGAGCATGCATAATCTTGTCGTGCTTTTTCTCGTGCTTACCGTGAGAGTGAATATTTCAATATTTATCGTCGGAACCGGTATTTTTTCAGGCATATCCTATCTGCTTGATCCTGTTTTTCATAAAATAGGACTCGGTCTTCTAACCGCCGAATCTCTGACGGGATTCTGGACGATACTCTATAATTCACCTGTATGGAGGATTGAGCGCTTCAACAATTCGATAGTCATGGGAAGTCTTCTTGTTTCCATAGTTCTTTTCGTGCCTGTTTTTCTTTTCAGCATGTATATCGTAAGACAATACAGAGAGCATATTCTGGAACGAGTCCGGAAAACCCGTATAATGCAGATGATTACTGCGAGCCGGATATTTTCGGCATACCAGGCTGTTTCAGGATGGGGAGGCAATGTATGAACAGATGGATTCGCTGGCAGGGACTTGTTGCTTTTTCGGGTGTTATAATATCCATATGCCTTATCTGGGCACTGATCGTGGATCCGGTTGTAAAAAGGA
>CAZOEH010000197.1:0-5925 GCA_964578785.1 uncultured Desulfonema sp.
ACGTTGTATATTAAAACGATAGGAGTAAATACTCCCCCAGATACTACAAACAGAGAATTCCGTCACATTGCAAGAAAAATAACCTCCTTATAACATAGGGGTATCCAAACCATCAACCCTAATAAAGTTAAAAGGAGGTTATCGTGAACGGTATAAGATATACCAAACGTGAGCAGTACTGTCAAATAACAGGAGAGATTACCGGATCAGATGAGTACCTGATTGTAGGCATTGATGTAGCAAAAGAGAAGCATCATGCTTTTATGGGAACGGCCACCGGGAAGACTCTTTCTCGCAGACTGATCTTTGAAAACAGCAGAAGCGGGTTTACCAGGTTACTTGAGCAGGTTGAGTTGATTAAATCCCGGAATGGTCTGAAGAAGGTTCTCTTTGCTCTTGAACCTACAGGCAATTATCACAAACCACTGGGCAGCCATCTTGCGGACAATGGATTTAATGTGGTGCTGGTAAGCGGGAAGTCGGTTAAGAACAACCGCGAGACTCTGGATGAACGGTGGGACAAGCATGATTTAAAAGACGCGGCCAATGTTGCGGATCTGGCATCAAGAGGCAGATGTCAGTATTATGACCGGCCTTCCGACAGGATTATTGAGCTGCGGGATTTGCTGTCGTTGCGGAGGCGGTTGAAGAAAGATGAACATATAATCAGAGTGCGCATCAGGAACTCGATACTTGCAAAATATTTTCCGGAACTGGACAAGTTTTTTAATACCGGAAAAGGAGAGATTCTATCTGTTGTTAAATGGTGTCCGAATCCTGCTAAAATAGCCGTCATGCCATTTGACCGGTTTTTCAGGATGGTGACACGTAAAGAGCGTGGGATTGCCCAGAAGCTTCGTCTTATGAAGATCCATGAGTCAGCCGGAGAATCTATCGGATGTCCGATGGGAGAAGCAGCAGAATTTGAGGCAAAACTGCTTGCAGATAAGCTGGATCAGGTTCGTCAGGATATCGGTAAAGTTGAAAAACGGATTGAAGAGATAGGCAAAGGTTTTGACGAATATCGATATCTTCTTACGATACCCGGTTTTGGTCCGTATATTTCTTCTGTTGTGTTATCGGCAATAGCGAATCCGTTCAGATTTGACAATGCGAGTCAGGTATTGAAGTTATCCGGATATGATCTTTGTGCAGCCAGAAGCGGACAGAGCAGCGATAAAGCTGTACCGGTTATATCGAAGAGAGGAAACAGCGAGCTTCGGTATGCTCTTTATCAGGCAGCCCTGGTCGCGTCTGTGATGAATATCAATTTTAAAGCATATTTTACGGGTTTGCTTCAGGGGAGGCAGAGGGAAAGAGGTATTCATACCAAAATGAGAGTAAAGCTTGCGGCCAAGATGCTTGTAATTGCCTGGGTTCTTATGAAGAGGAAGGAGACTTTTAATCCGAGTCGTTTGAATACATGTAGATGAGTTGTTTTGATATCGGCAAGAGAGCCCGATGTTGAACGTTGAGGCATTGAGACCTCGGGAGGGACAATCCAGGGCCTCTTACTGAATTTTAGAGTCTGGATAAGGGATGATTGGCAGCGCTGTATAACTCAGAGCATGCCGGATAATGGCAACGATCAGACGGATGAAGTTCGTATTAGTAAGAGAATTGCCGAAAAAGATGTTTAAAATCAATAGGAGAAGTGCGCACTTAAAAAGGCTGACTTTCTAAGATATTTATTTAATTGGGTAATGGAAATTATTATTTTTTAGTTGACAGGGAGGACATGGGATGTCCCTTATTTGTCCTAAATTAGGCAGCCGGAAAGTAAAATTCCAGCCGTAAGGTTTTTTCTAAAGGTTTCCTTTGGGGATTATAAGGGCAGGCAATGGTCACCACAAGTAGCCTGTTCTGGGCATTAATCTTAAACCGGCGTGACCCGTTATCATCAAGGAGCTGTTTCGCAAGCTCCTTTTCCATTTCCAAATTTTCCACTCATTGATGACAAATATTAATATATTTCAATTGTTATATGGTATCCTTTATGAGATTTTTGCCGCAATAAATTTTTTTGAAAAAAAAGCTTGACATTATAGCAATATTGCGATATTTATCTCCCCAAGGAGAAAAAAGGATGCCAGCAATAACGGTCATTTTCTTTGCTGAAACTGATGGAACCGCTCCTCTGCTGACCTGGATGAACGATCTGCCATCAAAAGCTCAGGATAAATGCATTGTCAAAATAGAACGTTTGAGAGAAATGGGATATGAGTTGCGCCGTCCAGAAGCAGATTTGCTGAGGAATGGAATATATGAGCTGCGTGTTGCGTTGAGAAGCATCCAATATAGAATCCTTTATTTCTTTAATGAGAACATGGCCGTAATTTCTCATGGATTAATAAAAGAAAGTGAGGTGCCAGACAAAGATATTGGGATAGCCTTAAAAAGGATGGAAATGTTCAGACTTAATCCTCAACTACACACTTATGAGAATGAGGAATAAATATCATGAAGACGACAATGACAAAGAAAGATAATGACGCAGTTAAAATTCTCCATAATCGCTATATAAAAAATGACCCAGCGCGCCAGGCTTCTTTAGAGAGAGAGCGCGTCAATGCACAAGTTGCCCGGACAATTTATGAATTAAGAAAAGATGCAGGATTGTCCCAAAGAGAGCTTGCCGAATTGGTTGAGACAACTCAGTCAGTTATAAGCCGCTTAGAAGATGCTGATTATGACGGCCACTCCCTAACCATGCTGCAACGCATTGCCAAGGCCTTGAGTTGTCGGCTCAATGTGAGCTTAAAGAAGGATGATCCTAAAGTCACCACACTCCGCTTTGCCTTCGGCGAACTGATGAAAAAACTGCGTCTAGAGAGCGGTTGGACTATCGATCAATTTGTTAAGAAAGCCGACATTGATAAGGAAGAAGCCATAGCCATTGAAAGGGATCTTTCATATAAACCGTCACCCCTGACATTATATAAGATCTCAGAATTCTATAAGATACCCCAACAGAAGATAGCGATATTAGTTGGAGCAATTAAACCAAATCACAGCAGTATTGTGGAATACGCTTCAAAATTTGCAGCTCAATCAGAATCCTTTTCCAAATTAGAACCTGATGAAAGACGTATTCTCGATGAATTCGTAAAATTTCTAAGAGAGGAAATTAATTCTTCTGAATGATTGATCAAACTCGCAAGGAAATTGACAAGCGCGTATTGAGGGTTCTTAAAGATGCAGGAATTAAGAAGCCGCCTGTCCATATTGAGGACATATTGGAATGCCTAAAAATACATCGAAATTTCTATGATCTCGATGATCCCTCGCTATTACGGCGCTGCTTTCATAAAATTAAGGTGGGTGGGGTAAGGCTAAAACAATTAAAAGAAAAAATTAATCTCTCCGCGATTTGGATGCCGGATGAAGAACTTATCCTGGTTGACAAATCTTTGCCGGGTCCGAAACGGGATTGGGCGTCCTTTCACGACACAACGCATACAATTCTAAATTGGCATAGAGCTTTTTTTCTGGGTGATACGGCCCAAACTTTAGATCCTGACTACCAAGAAATATTGGAAAGCGAAGCTAATTATGGCGCTTCGGCTTTAATGTTTGGCGGTAAAATTTTTACACAAGAAGGACTGGATACGCGTCCTGAATGGTCCAGCATAGAATTGCTCCAGAAACGATATAAGAAATCGTTGGTTACAACGCTCAGGAGATATGTTGAGTTTACTCATAATGTCCCCATGCTAATGATGGTCAGTACGCCATGGTGGTTAGAGATTCCACCAAATCAGCCTTCTCCTTGCAGACACATAGTATATTCTCCCTCTTATTTGAGTAAAGTTAGCGAGATTGATCCTGAATCTTTAGTGACTATTGTGAATTCACATATTACAAAACGGAAAGGCGGAATAGTCGGAAGCTTTGAATTTAATTTCAATGATTTGAATGATAATCGGTGTGAGTTCAGGGCGGAATGTTTTTTTAATAGCTATTACGTCCTCACGCTGGCTGTCCGAAATAACAAATAGCAGGAAGGAGATTAAGAACATGGCAAAGAATCCACCTTATGGAGATGGTCACAGGCACGGTCCGGTAAAAGACCGTTCTCAGACGTATAACCCCAAGAATGATCGCTGGACCAAAAGGGATACAGATACCGGAAGGTTTATCGATCAGAAAGCCGACGAAGACCCATTTAAAGGCGTTCGGAAGGAAAAATAGGGAGGGAAATCATCATGCGTAGAAAATCCAATCTATTAAGTTATGTGCTACTGTTGTGGATTATTGCACTATCAGCCTGCGCCACAAGTGCCCCAATCGGCAAATACCAGGCACTGAAAAACTCAAGCCAATCTCTTCTCTCAAATACAACGGACACGTATACAAGAATTGAGAAACTTCAGAGACGCTTCGTTATTACATCAGCTCCCGACAAGCCCATAAATGAAGACACATTTAAACCTCAGATTGATGGGCAGAGTTATGATCTCGTTCCAGAATTACGCTATAGGGAGGCGGCTTTTGAGGTTCTTGTCAAATATCTTACCGTGCTGAGCGTTTTGTCATCAAAGGATTATATGGCAGACGTGGACAAAGCCTCGATAGAACTTTCCGGAAGCCTTCAGTCATTAATGGAAAGTTCTAAAATTATTGATTCTGCTCATGCCTCGCAGGTTGCAGGGATTTTTGCTACAATGATTGATGCAATCGGCCGTCCCATTATCGAAACAAAACGAATTGATGCACTAAAGTCTATTATGGATTCATCCCAGGGAGATTTAGAAAAACTCGCTGGTCTTCTCGTGGGTAGCAATAAAAAAATCCAAGTTTTAGTTGAAAAAATGAGCAATTCTATTATTGGTCACGCCAATTTGACCAGACCGCCCTATCAATCCGCCCAAAGATATGATTTTGATAAAAATATTGCCGAACAAATACAAGAAATTCAGGAAATATTGGCATCATTGAATTCAATAAGTGATGGGGTAGCGAAGATACCTATAGCTCACAAAGAGATAAGGGAGACATTGGATAAAAAGCCAAGTAATATGGAAGCATTGAAAAGTTTAGTACAGGAGGCCCAAAGAGTAAACAAATTTTACAGAAGCCTGGATTCTAAATAAATAAAGAGAGGTGTGTAATATGAGCCATGAATTAGCTGAAAAAACTGCCGGTCTGGCATCGCGCGTTAATAACCTCGCTATTAGTCAGACTGGAAACGAAAGCAGGCAGCTTCTAGAAGAACAGGATAGGCTTACTAAGCTTGAGATGGTTGCCATTGTAAAAGATCTTAACAGTGAGCACAATGCTTACAAAAAAGCCATAGACAGCTTAAATACATCTATAAAGGCTGTCGAAGATGCGGATAAGGGGATTACAAATGTTGCTAACGCGATTACACTTGTGAAAAAGTCTATCAACCTTGTCGCTAAGGCGATTGAAATGGCTGCTGTTGCAAGTATTTGAGCAAACAATTTGCTATATGAGATAAGCGTGAATGGAGAGTTTCATGCCTGGAAGTTACGCTCACATTGCCTTAGTAAATCTTGCCTCAGAAAAAAGAAATCCATTAAAAATTGACGGGTTTCCGCGTGAGGCTATTAATGCAGCAGGCCTACATCTGAATTTCCTTGAGATAGGATCGATAAGTCCTGATTACCCTTATCTGGATGTAGCCTCCGGCGACTCCAAGAAGTGGGCTGATGCCATGCATTACACCCATACATGCTGGATTATCGACGTAGGAGCCGAAATGGTGCGCGGTCTTCCCCAAGGACCCGTTAAGGGGGACGAATAGGTGACGTTTTAAACTTTTAAACTTGATTTGTTACCAGCGATATCTATCTTTTCTCGCTCCGGGTAAACAATTTTGGAACGAATAGGGGACGTATTTAACATTTGATTCCTGAGAAATAAGTCCCTTTTTTAAAATAATTATTGTGTCAAAAATTATCA
>CAZOEH010000198.1:0-5921 GCA_964578785.1 uncultured Desulfonema sp.
CTCCGGGCATGCCTAGGCAGACCGGACATGTGTGTGTATTGGGAGGAGCTCCGAAAGATGTCGGGCAGGAGCAGAATATTTTTGTTCTGGTTTTTAACTGGGCGTGAACCTCAAGCCCGATCACCGCTTCAAACTTCATATGAATAAAATCCTTGATTTTGACGGCTTTGTAAAAAGTCCGATTTCTGCGTTGCGCTTCATTCCGTTATGATTGCGGCGTACACTTTGTACGCCTCATCACACGGGATTCGCGACGCCTTGAACTTGAACTTTTTACTTAGCCGTCGGAATTTATACTTATTACGAGACCATCAATTTTGATTACTCAACATGTTGAGATTTATACAATATCCGTTTTACAGTTCCGGTTGCATCAGATTTTCCATGCGGGATGCGTTTTGGAGCTTCTGGTCCGAACACGAAAAATAAACAGGAAAAGACAATTCCTCCCTGAACAGGATTGCGGAAGACAAGTGAACGGCATCAAAGCCCCGGATTCCGTGTTTTTCCGCAAGATCGCCGGCACGCCGGACGAGATCGCTTGTCACGCCTATTCGCAGACAATTTTCCCAGTCCAGATCAAACCGGGATAGAATTTGCCTGTAATCATCATTCGAAAAAGCATCTTCCCGAAATCTCCGGGCAAAAGCAGATCTGGCCTCCGCATAAGCAATCAGCGAAGTTGCAACAACATCCGAGGATTCAACCAGCTTCGCTATGGAATCGGAATCTTCCTCCAGAACGTATAATTTTACAAGGCTGCTCGTATCAAGATAAACTATCACTTTATCTTCTATCCTCAATTACAGCTTCTGAAACCGGCTTTCCGCCCACGCGAATTTTATGTTTTATACCTTTTGGTTTTCCTCCCGACCAATCAGCTTTTCCCTTGCGAATCAGCATAAGTGCTTTCTCTTCAGCAGTTTCGATTTTATACGGAGAAATAACCGCCACTTCTTTTTTCCTGTCTGTAACAATGATTCGTTCGCCTGATTTCACACTGTTTAGATACTGACTCAGGTTTTCCTTTAATTCTCTTACTCCTACAGTTCTCATTATGCCCTCCCGTATTTTAATGTAGCCTCAATTTATATCAAGTGATTACATTAGTCAATATCTGAGATTCACCTCAAGGGGTTTTTGTTTTATTTTGACAAAATATTGCTTTAATGTTTATAGGTTGCATTCATAAATTATTAAAAGCAGGACGGCTTGAATGAAATATTTTCTCTGTGTCATCGGAATGGTAATGATCGTTGAAGGGCTTCCGTATTTTATTTTTCCTGAAAAGATGAAAAGCTGGATGGAAAAGATAATAGAAATGCATGAGGGCGCACTTCGATGGATCGGCTTTACTCTCATGCTTGCCGGCCTTCTTCTGGTTTATCTGGGAAGGCGGTAAGCGTGTTTTCCCTGTCCGATTATGATTATGAACTCCCTGAAGAGTCCATAGCGCAAAAACCGGCATCACACAGGGACAGATCTAAACTGCTGCTCCTTGACAAGAATACCGGAAAAACATCTCACCATGAATTTTTTGAGATTGTCGATTTCATTTCGTCAAAAGATATTCTTGTTATAAACAACACCAGAGTAATTCCGGGGCGATTGTTCGGAAATAAGGATACGGGAGGGAAAGCAGAAGTATTAATACTGGATTTTGCGGGAGGAGTAAAGGAGGAGGCCGCCAAAGGGACCTTTACCTGCGAATGCCTTGTAAAAACTTCAAAGCCGCCCAGACCCGGCTCATCGATCTTCTTTGATAAAAAATTAAAAGCCGAAGTGATTAATGCAAAAGAGGGAATCTGCCTGCTTAAATTTCATCATTCCGGCAATTTTGAAGATATCATTAATGAAATAGGACATGTGCCCCTTCCTCCTTATATAAAGCGGAATAAAGGCGAAAACGAATCATGTAATGATAAAGCATCCTACCAGACCGTATATGCCGCTTATAACGGCGCGGTAGCGGCTCCGACGGCCGGGCTTCATTTTTCTAAAGAGCTTCTTGATAAAATAAAATCAAAGGGCGTCAGAATTGCCGAAATAACCCTGCATGTCGGCTACGGTACATTTCTCCCGGTAAGAGTATCTGACATACGTGAGCATAAGATACATTCCGAAAGGTTTGAAATATCCGGTGGCGCAGCCGATGCGATAAACAAGACCAGGGCCGAAGGAGGACGGGTTATTGCCGTGGGAACAACATGTGTCCGTACCCTGGAATACGCCTCCGGCAGCGGGGAAAAAGTTATTGCCGGAAGCGCGGAATGCGACCTTTTTATTTATCCCGGATACAGGTTTAAAACTGTTGACGCGATGATAACAAATTTTCATCTGCCTAAATCAACCCTTCTCATGCTTGTATCCGCTTTTGCGGGAAGAGAAAGGGTTCTTTCAGCCTACGGTGAAGCCGTATATAAAGGATACAGATTCTTCAGCTATGGAGATGCCATGTTTATATCTTAATCAAGGCTTCATTTTACATTCCTTGTCCCATTCCGGGCATGCTTTTTTCATATCGGTTGAATATTTAAGCACACAGGCGCTGCATTCCATATCTATGTTAGGCGCATCGCCGTATTTCTTTCTGATTTCTTCAGGCGATAAAACGGTTAAGTCGGTACATCCGCACTGCGGACATGATGTTTTTATCGTATAGCGTTTTTTCTCCATCGGTTGCCTCCTTTTTTTATAGTTTCTATTCAGGTTGTTTTAGGCTGATGGCTGAAGGTATTTAGGCTTTGAGGTTAGCCGGTAGTGTTTAAAATAAATCCTTCAGTCTAACAGTCTACAGTCTATACACCTGAGCACTTATTTTATAAGCCGGTTTAACATTTCTTCGGATAAGATTTTTTCCTCCAATGCTATTTCTCTGATCGTCTTTCCTGTTTCATATGCCTTTCTTGCGATTTCAGCGGCTCTGTCATAACCGGTATAGGGAACAAGGAGTGTTGAAAGCGCAAGGCTTTTACCTATGTTTGATGCGCATTTTGCTTCATTTGCGGATATTCCGGATACGCATTTTTCCGCAAAGATTTTTGCGGCTCCTGAAATCAGAGATATTGACTGCAACAGATTGTAAGCTATTACTGGCAGCATCGTATTGAGTTCGAAATTACCCGACTGGGCTCCAAGCATTATTGCAGTATCGTTCCCGATAACCTGGACCACTGCCTGCATAACCGCTTCGGGAATGACCGGGTTTACTTTCCCCGGCATCATGGATGAACCTGGTTGGAGCGGAGGTATGTTTATTTCGCCTATTCCGCACCTTGGGCCTGAAGAAAGCCATCTTATGTCATTTGCCGTTTTGATCAGACCGACCGCTATTGCTTTCAATGCGCCGCTTGTTTCCATGGAAGCGGTCTGGGCGGATTGCGCCGCGAAATGATTACCGGCTTCTTTAAACGGGATCCCGGTATTTTCAGCTATCATGGTTATGACTTTTTTTGCGAATTGAGGATGAGCGTTTATTCCTGTTCCTACGGCTGTTCCGCCAAGCGCGAGCGCGTAAAGATTTTTCTGCGCTGATTTTATACCTGATATACCGAGCGCAATCTGCCCCGCATATCCTGAAAATTCCTGTCCGAGAGTTATCGGAAGCGCATCCTGCAAGTGGGTTCTTCCGATTTTTTTAATTTTTCTGAATTCCTTTTCCTTTCCGACGAAGGCCTTTAAAAGTGATTCGAGAGATGGTATCAGGCGCTCCTTTATGAGAACAGCGGCTGAAATATGGATGACAGAAGGTATGACGTCGTTGCTCGACTGGCAAAGATTAACATGGTCGTTTGGGTGAACAGGAGACTTTCCTCCTTTTCTGCCCGTGATTATCTCATTCGCCCTCGAGGATATGACTTCATTCATATTCATATTGGCAGAAGTCCCTGAGCCGGTCTGGAACACGTCAATGACAAATTGATCGTCAAATTTTCCATTCGTCGCTTCATCTGCGGCCTTGACTATGGCTTTTGATATCTGTCTGCCCAGCAAGCCAAGATCCCGGTTCACCACAGCGGAATATTTTTTTATCAGCGCAAGAGAATGCATAAAGCATGAGGGAAGGGTAAGACCGCTTACCGGAAAATTTTCTATTGCTCTTTGTGTCTGCGGCCCGAAGTAGGCATTTTCCGGGACAAGAACAGTTCCCATCGAATCTTTTTCCTTGATGAATTTCATAAATGATCCTTATCCGACCCTGTTAAAAGAAAAAAATAATGTTGTAAAGATATATAATGCTCTTGTAAAAAGTATAAAAAGCCTGTCACTTCTGTGAAAATCCTCTGCAGCGGAAAGTATTTAAAAAAGCTGGATCCCCGCTTTCGCGGGAATGACGAAAATAGTGGAATCCGGGCTTTTTACGAAACCAGCATATAAGCCAGCATATAAGGTTGACACGAAAAAGCCTCTCTCTTATTATGTATAAAAGATTTCAGATGGTTCGTCAATGCCGTCTTCAGTAACAGTTACAAAATAACCATTACATTTATGACCATTTTGTTACGGTTCCTTATGCCGGTCATGGCATTTAAATGTTACGGTTATTTTTGAACGACGGATTAATCTGTATGATAATCATCTCCTCGGAGGGAAAATGAAAGAAGACCGTTTCAATTTAAACGATATTCCTGCGCTGACCCGCAGAAAGTTCTTATGGCTTTCTTCAGCCGCCGCAGCCGGAATTCTATCAGGATGTTCGACAGACCCGATTACCGGTCAAACGCAGCTTATGCTGGTTTCCGAAGAATCAGAAGTGCGGCTTGACAAAAAAAATTCGCCCCACCAGTTCTCTGCCGATTACGGAATTATTCAGGATAAGGAGTTAAACAGCTACATAAACCGGACCGGGAAAAAGATCGCTACCGTAACCCACCGCCCGAATATGCCTTATTCTTTCCAGGCCGTTAATGCCGCGTATGTAAATGCTTATGCATTCCCCGGCGGAAGCATTGCCGCAACAAGAGGAATTCTTGTAAATCTGGATAATGAAGCCGAACTTGCCGCATTGCTCGGACACGAGCTTGGGCATGTAAATGCGAGGCATACCGCCGAGCAGATGTCAAAAGGAGTACTTACATCGGTTGTGGTTGGAGGAATAGCCGCCTATGCCGGCGCGAAAAGCCAGACATACGGAAAGATCGCTGAAGGCATCGGAATGATAGGCTCAGGGATGCTTCTTGCTTCCTACAGCAGAGATAATGAACGTGAAGTGGACGCACTTGGAATGTAATACATGGTAAAGACCGGTTACAGCCCGGACGGATTTACCGGCCTTATGGATATGCTGAGAAAAATGTCGAAGAGTAAGCCCGGCACAATTGAGTTAATGTTCTCCACTCACCCGATGAGCGATGAGAGGTATGCCACAGCCGTTAAAAATGCGGAACATACTTATGCATCTTCCCGGAAATCACCCCTTTACAGAGAACGTTACATGGATAATACAGCAAGGCTGAGAGCCATCAAACCGGCAATAGAAGCTATACAGAACGGGGATTCGGAAATGGGAAAAAAGAATTACAGTATTGCCGAAACCCATTTCAAAAAGGCTCTTTCGATAGCGCCCGGAGATTATGCAGGGCTTATCATGATGTCAAAGTGCCTTTTGATTCAGGAGAAATACGGCGAAGCGCTGAAATACGCTGAAACCGCAAAAAGTGTATATCCGGGAGAAGCCCAGGCTCATCAGATATCGGGATTTGCCAGGATGAAGAAAAAGGATTTCGAATCGGCTTATGAAGAATTTGACAGTTATGAAAAAGCGCTTCCCGGCGATTCCGGTACGATATTCTACAAAGGTTTTTGCAGAGAAAGCATGAAACAGTTCAAAGAATCGGCATTTGAATATAACCGGTATCTTCAGATGGAAAAAAGCGGCGATGAGGCGACTTATGCCTATAAGCGCCTTGTTGAATGGGGGT
>CAZOEH010000199.1:0-5857 GCA_964578785.1 uncultured Desulfonema sp.
TATATAATTACCGGATGAATTCCAAAATTCCTGTTTAAGTCTACGGATTATTACAAGTCGTTCTGTATATGACATTTCACTTCGGGAGGCATATATGAAAAGACTTTGCGCATTATTGGCTGTGCCGGTTCTGACGGCTTTGATATTTGGTTGTGCCGCAACCGTCCGCATAACTTCTGAGCCTCAGGGGGCGGCCATCAGCGTGAACAACAACTACAAGGGCGATACGCCGGTCACGGTATCGGTAGCTGATGAGCTCGGAGGCAACTCCATCTATGTTTTTCAGGCCGCACTGGAAGGATATGAAATACAGGAAAAGGTTTTCAAGGAGGGCTTCCTGCAGGATGCCAGCACAGCCGTACCGGGTTCTGTTCACTTTAATTTGAAAAGGAAAGAAATCCTTGCGGGCGGCACAGGAGTCAAAGCAAGCACCGCCTGGGAAAAGAGTCCTGCTAAAGATGTTCCGTCTAAGGGCAGGGGATTGCCGGGCGGCAGTGTTTCGAATTCCTGGGCGGTCGTTATAGGCTTGTCGAAATATCAGTTCGCCGGTCAAAACGGTCTGAGTAATCTGATTTTCGCGGACGATGACGCAAAGGCGTTTGCCCGTTCGCTTCGCAACCTCGGATGGACCGGGAGCCACATAAAGCTGCTGGTCAACGAAGATGCAACCCTCCGGAACATCATGATCGCACTTGAATCATGGTTGACAAAGGCCGGAAAAGACGACCAGATAGTGCTTTTCTGGGCCGGGCATGGGTTTCCCGATCCTGAAGACCCGGAGAAGGTTTACTTCGTCTGTTTTGACACCGACATCTCCATACCGGCGACAGGCTACCGGATGGACCGGGTTCGTGCCGCCCTGGAAGAGAGAGGCGCAAAAAATGTGATCCTGATGGCTGATGCCTGCCATGCCGGTAAACTCATCACTCGCGGTGACGGTGACGGGTCCATAGTGCGGGGCATCAGAGTGATACAGAAAAAGCAGGATTTGCCGAAAGGATGGATATTCATGGTGGGGGCGGACACGGACCGGCAGGCAGTAGAGCACACATCATGGAACAACGGCGCCTTTACCCATTCCCTGCTCAAGGGTCTCGCGGGCGCAGCCGACGGATTTCAGAGTGCCGGAGTCAAGGACGGCATTGTCACGATGGGAGAGCTGAAAGACTATATGAACACCGCCATGCCTGATGAAACCCAGCGGATACTGGGCGTCGCGAAACGTCCCATTATCGCGACAAGCGTGGGCGATCCCGGAATATGGGAGCTGACTCTGAACGCAAAACAGACAAATAATTAACAGAAACGCGTATCCCTGCACGGCAGATACAGATCAGGGGTTATTTATAGAACCTCTTAACTATTAAACCTGATTAATGCCGGGCGGTATGTTGTTCATGGTTCATGCCGGGAAAATCGCGAACAGATGCTCCGGGGAGAGACATGCGAATATCCGGGATATCCGCGCAACAGGTCCATGAAGAGGAATTATGCAGATTCTGATCAAAGTAATCCTGAGTGTGGTTATCATTCTTATTGCCACTGGAATCGGAAAGAAACTGCCGGCCACTGCCGGCCTGATCGCCGTCATGCCGCTTGCAGGCGCGCTCGTCCTCGTGTGGATGCATATTGAAAACAAAGGAGATCCTGAAATCATGCAGGAGTTTACCAAAGGCGCCCTTTGGGGAATCCTGCCCAGCATCCTTTTTTATATTGCGGCTTTTATCTGCTTTAAGAAACACCTTCCGCTGCCGGTTGTCCTTGTCTCAAGCTTCGGCGTGTGGCTGGCGGCGGCGTTTTTCCATCAATGGATTCTGAAATAATAAATGGAATTTTATAAATCTTTGATAACTTCAACAAGATAATGTTCCACAGGCGCGAATTCGTCGGTTAAGACGGGAAGGTCGCAGTCAATTTTATACATCCACATGTGAGAAAGATATTTTTTCATTTCCGGATCAAATTTTATAGTTTCCGGGGGTGCATCCGATTTTAAGGCTACGATGATGATATTCTGAGACTCTTCACCATAAAGAGGGTACTGGACAGGAAAAACATAAACCTTCGGGAAAACAGATCTGATTGTCGCATATGCCGCCCTGAAAAACTTTCCCTTATCCCCCTGTATGGCCGAATAGATATTGGTAATCAGGACTCCTTTTTCATTCAGCATGTTTGATGCTGACCGTAACGCTTCAACGGTTGTCATTTGGAAGGGAGGCGATGCCGATGATTTGAAAACATCTATGAATATAATATCGTATTTGCCGTCAGCTCGTTTCAGAAAGGTTCTTCCGTCTTCATGTATGCTCGTTATCCTTTTGTCATCTTCAAGATAGAAATATTTCTTTGAAAGCTCTGTGAAGTCAGGATCTATTTCAACCACATCCATATGGTTTTCGGGATTTCGCTTTATATAGTCCCTTGCGAGCATATATGTTCCTCCTCCGATCAAAAGAGCGTTTTTATTATCCGGATAAAAATGATCGGCAAGGCGGTAGAATCCGCTGTAGCTGAAAAAAAGTTCGTCAGGCTCTCCAATAATTACGGCTCCCTGCGCCCAGTTTCTGTCTACACGTATGAAGCGGACTTTTTTCCCGGTTTCGGTTGCCGTCGCTTCTTCAATCAGAAGCCTGCTGTACCTGGTGTCAAGATCGATCGTTGTGTTTTCTGATACTGATCCCTGGAAAAGATGAACAGCCGGAAAAACGGCTGCCAGCAGCAGTACCGCCGCCTTAAATGTGCGTGTAATTTTTCCGGTGCAGGCAAGAAAGAAAACCGCAAAAAGTATAAGCGACAGTACGAACAGAATATTCCGGCTTCCGAGATATGAAATGAGAAAAAAACCGGCCGCGAATGTTCCGATGATGCTTCCGGCCGTAGATATTGCATAAAGTCTTCCGACTGTCGCTCCTGAGTGTTCGAGACTTTCCATCCTGAGCCTTATGGCATAAGGAGATATAGTTCCGAGCAGAACGCTTGCGGGGGCAAAAAGGATTGTCGCGGCAACAACAGCGGAGATCCTGATATCGGGGAGCGCTCCGGATACGGCATCGAGAACCGGATTTTTAATGATGCCGATAATTCCGGTCAATATCGCCGAGCCAAGAATAAGAAACGAAAAAGTTCTGTAGTCAGGTTTTTTGTCTGCAAGTCGCCCTCCCCAGTAATAACCGAAACTTAAACTTGCGAGTATTACTCCTATAAGGCTTGTCCAGACATATATGGAAGTTCCAATATAAGGAGCGACTATCCTGGATCCGACTAGTTCAAGCGCCATTACAACAGCGCCTGTAATAAATACTATTATATCAAGACGGTATTTATTCACTTAAACGACCCTCATTGGTGACGGCTTCGTAAAAAGTCATTCTGCTGTGTTGCGCTCATCCTTCGTCATTACAGCGTACCTGTACGTACGCTTCATTCCTCAAGATTCGCGACGCCTTGCATAATGAGTTTTTTACTTTGCCGTCCGGTTTTCGATTTTTTGTAAGTTTATCATTGGGGACGGCTTCGTAAAAAGATTTTTCACACGAAGGCACACGATAAGCCCTGTTAAAAGATAAAAATTTACCTTTGTTTTCTCTGTGATGTCTGTGTGAGAACGATTTTTTATGAAACTATCAGACATTCTGTTCTTTTTCGATATTGGGGGCTTTTAAGGACTCGGGTAAAAACTTAGGCAGCATGATGCGGAAGTGAGAGCCTTTGCCGGGAACGGTATCAACCTTGATTACTCCTCCGTGCTGCTGGATTATCCTGTTTGATATAAAGAGCCCCAGACCGGTTCCCTTGCTTCCTTTTGACGAAAAGAAAAGAGTGAAGAGATTATCCTTCGTTTCTTTGTCCATCCCGGTTCCGTTATCGTGTACATCAAAAATAATATGGTTTTTATCCTGCCTCACACCAAATGTTATCTTATGGGCTCTTTCCGATTTGTCTTCGGTGCAGGCATCGATGGCGTTTTCAAGAATATTGATCAAAGCTGAACGCACAATACCGGGGTCTACTTCGAATTCCCCCATTGAAGGATCAAATTTCCGGACAAGTTCTATGTTCTGTATCCGGATCTTGGGCTCTATTGTCGAGGCAACATCTTCAGCAAAACTCAAAACGTCGACTTCTTCCCATTTGAGGTCTCTGTGTTTCGCATAATAAAGAATATCAAGAACCATGCCCCTTATACGGCCTGCCATAAGCTTAATTATATCCCAGCCTTCTTTGACCTGCTCACGGTTTTCTTTTGAAAATCCCGACTCCACAAGGTACATTCCGCCGTCCAGGCCCGTGAGAAGGCCTTTTATGCCGTGTGAAATCGAGCCTATAAGAAGTCCTAAGGAAGAGAGATGATCTTCAAGTTTTCGTATCTGAGTTATATTTGTCGACATCTCCATAACCTGGGTGATTTCGCCTGCTGCATTTTTTATCGGAGCAGTCCAGATAAGAACATTAATCTGTTCGCCTGTTTTGGATGTGACAACCATTTCAGCCTGGTGGGATTTGCCGTCTTTGAATGTTTTTTCAACGGGACAGTTGGGACACGTGGTTCGCAGTTGCTTATATATTTCAAAACATTTCAAACCGGTGTCGTTACCGAAATCTTCCTTGAACTGTCTGTTGGTCTCCGTAACATTAAAATTTTTATCCTGGACCGTAATGTAGCACGGAGCTTCATCAAAAAGCTGCTTGTACCTCTGTCTTGTTACTTCAAGCTCTTCCCTTAAGCGCTTGACCTCCGTTGCGTCTGCAGATATTTCAAGTACAAGTTCAACTTCATTATCCTTGCTGCGGATCGGAGCGGTATGTACTATAACCGGGACTTCTTCGCCGGAAAGATATTTGATTTTTTCCTGATTTCGTTGTCCTTTACCGGTCCTGAATGTTTTTTCAACGGAGCATTCCGAGTGTTCCGAAGTTTTTTTGCCGTATATCTCACAGCTGTTCAGGCCGACCTTATCCCCCAGTCTTTCCTTATACAGCTGGTTTGCCGCCACGATTTTAAGATCACGGTTGTGTATTGCCACAAGACAGGGCATCTCATTGAAGTATTGGATACCGCCTTCATATCCTCCCGCAAAATTCCAGATTGCAGAAGAAAGACCCTCAATTGCCTGGCCGACTGCCGCGAGCCTTTCAACTTCAATAAGCCTTGCAGACTGCTCCTTCACCATTGTTTCAAGGTTTTCGGTGTAATCCTTGATTTTGCGCCGCAGGTCGATCTTTTCGTGAGCTCTTTTGAGCGCTATTTCAAGTACATCGTCGTTTATGGGTTTTACGACAAAATCGGTCGCTTCATATTTGAGGCTTTTGATCGCCAGATCCATGTCACCGTGCCCTGTGATCATGATGACTTCGGTATCGGGACTTTCTTCTTTGATCCTGCGTAGAAGGGCAACGCCGTCCATTCCGGGCATTTTTATATCGGTTAAAACTATCTGCGGGGAGTTTTTTCTGAAAATGGACAGGGCTTCTTCGCCGTTTTCAGCGGTAACTACATCATAACCCATATCGGACAGGGATATGCCGAGTACCTTTCTGATGCCTTCTTCATCATCGACTAGAAGTATTTTGTTGTCCATTCCCTTTCCGTCCATTTTGAGAGCCTTTGCGGCTCCTTATGCCGTTCAAGGCATTCCAGGATTACGGGTCTATCCGATTGTGCTTTTAAGTATGCCGAGCAGTTTGTCGGGATCAAAAGGTTTGGCAAGATAGGCGACGGCGTTTTTTATGGAAAGGTGCCGGCCTGCCATTCCGCTTATAACTATAACGGGAATATCTTTGAATTCCTTGTTTTTTGATATTTTACGGTAAAAATTCGTGCCCCATTCTTCAGCCATCTGAAGATCCAGTGTGA
>CAZOEH010000200.1:0-179 GCA_964578785.1 uncultured Desulfonema sp.
TTTCAAATATGATAATTTATATAAATGTTATTGCCGGAGCGACTTTAGCTTATTGGGCAATATATTATTATCCCTGACAACCCGTTCGTGCCGGACACCGGGAGCAACGCAGTTATTTGAACGAAATATCTTTACGCCGGTGCCGCATAGCCGGAGAGTTAGACGCATTACTCGGCGTT
>CAZOEH010000200.1:189-5838 GCA_964578785.1 uncultured Desulfonema sp.
CATCGTATATTACCCTGCCCTGTTTTCCTGCTGGTCAATAAAAAAACGCTCCCATGGCAATTCAGATTATCTCATCTGCCGCCTCCATCCATTACCTTACCGTTCAAAATCAGTTTGAAAAGACCGTTTAAAAAGTATATGGTGCGCAAATGAAAATTAAATCAAAACTACCCGATATTGGTGTTACCATCTTTTCCAGGATGACCGCGCTCGCAAACGAATGCGGGGCCATAAACCTGTCGCAGGGATTTCCCGATTTTGATGTAGATCCCCACCTCATGGAACTTGTTTACAGGTATATGCAAAAAGGTTTCAACCAGTACGCCCCGATGCAGGGTGTCATGCTTCTTCGGGAAAGGATAGCCGAAAAGACGCTCAAATTATACAATGCAGCATATGATCCGGCCACCGAGATCACGGTTACGACGGGCGCCACCGAGGCTCTGTTTGCGGCAATCGCCGCGGTTGTGAACAAAGGTGACGAGGTTATAGTTTTTGAGCCGGCCTTCGATTGCTATGTTCCCGACATACTGCTTAGCGGCGGAATACCCAAGTACGTCAAAATGAAGCCGCCTTATTACACAATAGACTGGGAAGAAGTCCAAAACGCGGTATCTGACAGAACGAGACTCATTATATTGAACTCGCCGCATAACCCTACAGGCTCGGTACTCGCGAAAGAGGACATTTCCTCTCTCAGAAAAATCGTCCTGGAAAAAGAAATATTCATCATCAGCGACGAAGTGTATGAACATATAATCTTTGACGGCATTTCTCATGAAAGCATTGCAAAATATCCCGATCTGGCCTCCCGCAGTTTCGTCATAAGCTCTTTCGGAAAGACATATCATACGACCGGATGGAAGGTCGGATACTGCATGGCCCCGAAAAGTCTTTCGGGTGAATTCCAGAAAGTGCATCAGTTTCTGACCTTTTCCACAAATACCCCTGTTCAGTACGCATATGCCGAATTTCTTGCAAATGAGAATGCCTATCTCGGATTATCCGGATTCTACCAGGAAAAGAGAGACAGGTTTCTCTCCCTTCTGAAAAACTCCCGGTTTAAACCGGTTCCGTGCAGGGGAACATATTTTCAAATGCTCGACTATTCATCCATATCGGATGAACCGGATACCGCATTTGCAAAACGCCTCGCGGTTGAATACGGTGTGGCAGCCATACCTCCTTCCGTCTTCTATCACCGGAACGACGACCACAAAGCGCTTCGTTTCTGTTTTGCAAAAAAAGACGAAACACTCGAAAAGGCAGCGGAAAAATTATGCAGGATTTAAAAATTACACTTATACAGAGTTCCCTTTTCTGGGAGAATATCGAATCGAACATCACATTATTCGATGAGAAGATTGACGGCATAAGAGATGAAACGGATCTTATCGTTCTTCCTGAAATGTTCACAACGGGATTCAGCATGAATGCGGAAAAACTGGCTCAGGATATGGACGGCAAACCGGCAGTATGGCTGAGAGAAAAGTCCCGCAGTAAAAAGGCTGATATAACGGGCAGCATGATCATAAGGGAGAACGGGAAATATTTCAACCGCCTCTTATGGGCAAAACCGGACGGAACTCTGTTATATTATGATAAAAGACATCTCTTTCGCATGACCGGAGAAGAGAAGGTATACAGTGCCGGTGATAAAAATATTACGATTGAATTAAAGGGGTGGAGAATCAGGCCGTTTATCTGTTACGATTTAAGATTTCCATGCTGGACAAGGAATCTCAACAATTCATATGATGTTGCGGTATTTATTGCAAACTGGCCTGAAAAACGCTCTTATCACTGGAAAGCTCTTCTTACGGCAAGGGCGATCGAAAACCAGTGTTACGTCATAGGGGTAAACCGGGTTGGAAATGACGGAAACGGCTATTATCACAGCGGGGATTCCTCAGTAATCGACTCCGCAGGAAATATTATCTTCAGAAATCAGGACGAGGAATCCGTTTATACGGCATCCCTGTCCTATCGGGCGTTGCAGGAATACCGCAAATCCTTTCCTGCCTGGATGGATGCGGATATGCCGCCGCAATAAATGTCGCAGCTATAATTCCGTCAAAACTCATAAGCGTATACCCCTACCATAATATTATAATATGATGTTTTAAAGGTTCTTCCATGATGATTAGAACGGAGCTTGAAAGAAAAATTCTTCACGGCCTTGCCCTGGAATGGGAAAACGCCTTTTATCTTCTTGGTTCGGAATATCGCGATTTAATCCGTATGCCTGCATTCGTTTTGAAAGAGATGAAAAGAAGGCTGGGATACTGGGCGGGTGAAAAAAAAGAGATCTGCATAAACCGGGAATTTGCGTTATCCGCCAACTGGGATTCCGTAAGGAGGATATTGCTTCATGAAATAGCCCATCAGCTTGCCGAACAGGCTTTCGGGAATGAAGCCGAAACCCCGCACGGCCCTCTGTTCCGGAAAGCCTGTTATCTCTTAAGGGCTGATCACAGGGCTTCCGAACAGTATATTCCCGATGAGGAAAACTCCGTAATGATGCAGCGGATCAGGAAACTTTTTGCTCTCGCAGAGAGCAGTAACAGGAATGAAGCTGAATCCGCCATGAGGAAAGCCCACGAGCTTTCGGCAAAATATAATATCGATATTCTTTCTAAAAATATTGCCCGGAATTTCATAAGCGTTTTCGCAGGGAACCCGGCTCTCCGACATCCGCGGGAAGAATATGCTCTTGCCCAGCTAATAAGGGAACATTATTTTGTCTGGACCATCTGGGTCCCGGCATATGTCATGGAAAAGGGAAAGATGGGGCGGGTTCTCGAATTAAGCGGAACGCCCGATAACGTATCGATAGCATCCTATGTTTATGATTTCATCAGGCGCTACATTGAAAACCGTTGGATTGACTACAACAGCGGGAACCAGCTGAACCGTTACCGGAAGACGGATTTTGCATCAGGCATAATAAGAGGCTTCACTGGAAAATTGAAATCAAACAGCGGAATTAAACTGAATGCGGCATACGGGCTGATAAAAGCTGAAGATCCCCTTTTGAAAGAATATGCAAAATACAGGTATCCGCATACCGTAACAATTTCGAGAAAGGGTTCAAACTGCGACAGGAATGTTCTTCAGGATGGGATAAAAATCGGAAAAGAGCTTGTAATCTCAAAAGGAATAACAAAATCAGACGAAAGCGATAGATTTCTTCCGGAACCCGGATGAAATCAGCATGATTTGCCGGACCCGAGTATCGCCTCTGCTGTTATAAGGTCTTCCGGAGAGGTAATCTTTATGTTGTTTACGCTTCCTCTTATAATCTTTACCTTTTCTCCAAGCCTTTCCACAAGAGAGGCGTCATCTGTTCCCCTGAATCCTTCTTCTCTCGCTCTTTCATGGGCTTTTCTTATAAGACCGTATTCAAAAGCCTGGGGTGTCTGGGCAAGCCATACACAATCTCTTGCAAGGGTCTTTTTAATATAACCGGAACCGTCCGCAAGTTTTACGGTGTCGGATGCCGGCATTCCGAGGATACAGGCTCTGTGCAAAACAGCTTCCCGTATGCATTCCTCAATGCTTGAAAGGCTTACAAAGGGGCGGACCCCGTCGTGTATCACTACCGTGCTGTTTTTTTCATTTACGGCCATAAGGCCGTTATAGACAGAATCCTGACGTTTTAAACCGCCCGCAACAGGCGTGACCTTTTTTTGCATGCCGGTCGGATTGATTATTTTCTCAATGCAGAACGCGATATCGCCAGGGGGAACAACCAGAATAATTTCATCGATTAAAGAGCACCCGTCAAATGCTTCAAGTGTGATTGAGAGTAAAGGAGTCCCTTTAAGCTCTATATACTGCTTGGGGGTCGCACAGTTCATTCTGATGCCTTTTCCTGCGGCAACTATAACTGCATAAACCATCATTGATACCTTCGTAATAACTCAAAAAATATTTTTTTATTTGGCGGGAACAAAGAAGCCCATCAACATCACTACCTGAGGTATTTAAGTTCCTTCGGAAGGGGAATCCCTTTTCCCATCGTATCTTCACCGTAATTGATACCTGCAAGAATCTCTATGTCTTTCAGAGCGCGCGAATCACCTTCGAAAGTAACCTTCTCTATTTTCTCTTTCTGAATCTTGCCTCCTGCCCATTGTATATCAAGCACGTTGCTCGCATCAAACCTGTCCGCTCCTATGCACAGTTCGACCTGACCTCCGAAGTGCTGGACAATTTTGGCGACAAGAAGGCTCGGCCTGCTGTGAAAACCGAGAGATACGGGAATTCCCACCGTGATTGACGAGCGTTCGATATTCTCATTCAGTATCTCTTTTGCGAGATCTTTTCCGTTTGATAAAAAGTGGCATACATAATAGAGGCAGTAGTTTATCGTGCGGTCCAGAAGGATATTAGGATCAACAATCAGTGAAAGCCTCTCCTGGGTTTTTTTGTAAATGCTCTTGTATCCGGCATCATGAAGATGTCTTTCGTAAAAATGAAGGAGCCTGCCGATTACCTGGAGAAGATGAAAAACCACTGAAAAAAAGCCGCGGAGCTGCTTTAATTTCCTGTTTCCGAACTCGTAGCCTCCGTGTATAACATAGGTATCGAAAGAAGACTGGAGGTTGTGAACCAGCATTTCAAAACGCCTTATCTCAACCTCGTTTATCCTTCCCGGGACTATCGCTCTTATTTCGTCAATATCATACGGTTCGTCAAAACCGTATTGGTCGAAACTGGCCGCGATATCGAGGAATTCACTTGCAATTTTTACTATATTCTCCTTCTGCTGATCGCTGTTTTCATCGTCAATATCATAAACGAGTTTTTCACCGGTGGATACGCTTGGAAAATCAGCAGGGCTGAACTTTTTCTTTGGAATCGGAATTCCGAGACGGTCCGCCTCTCTGATTATTTCGGGCGCAATCTTTAAAATGGTTTCGGTAAAGAAATTGAGAGTGGCCTTCCCTTCATCCCTGAAGTTTCCGATAAAAGGCAGGTCATAGAAATCAAGCCGGTTCAGAATATGCGTCTGTGAATAACATCCGAGGCTCAAATGTCTCGCGGCAGCCGAGAGTTCCCTGTAATAATACCAGTTCTTGCTGTTTTTTGCGCCGTGAAGATCAAGGAAATCCTCAAGAAGCTGCGAAGAAGAAGTAAATGCTGAAAAGAACTTTTTGACAAGCAGGCGTTTGGGATCTTCCAGGCTTAAAAGGGAGGTACAGCATTTAAGATAATCGTAAGAGAATATCCCGACCTTTTCGGCAAAAGAGCCGTCCACAGTATTTTCCCTTAATGGCATAGCTGTCGAAAATATCCTTCATAAAATAATCAGGACGCAGATTTTCGCTGATACCCGCAGATAGATAGCCTGTTAGGCTGCAGGCTGTTAGCTAATAGTCTACAGCCTAACAGTCTTCAGTCTAACCTTCTGCGTTCATCTGCGTCTGAAATACAAATTTTTATAATATTTACGGCCGGAGCAACCCGTAAGCCGAATTCTGTTTCCGTCTCAAGTTACCCCGAAACGGACGACGACCATTCATCTAAGGATGCAGATTGCCCTGCACCTCATGCGACCTACCCGGGAGCTCGGACGGGCAGCCCTCAAGCACTCCCCTATTTGGTCTTGCACCGGGTGGGGTTTACAAAGCTTCCCCGGTCACC
>CAZOEH010000201.1:0-5810 GCA_964578785.1 uncultured Desulfonema sp.
AATACGCCTCGTCAAACTCCGCCTTGCCGGTCTCGATGGTAATTTTGCCGAAACCTGAGATTGAATCCCGGGCGTTAACCGTAAGGTTGACCACAATCTGGTCAACCTGGGCCGGGTCCATTCTCACCGGCCACAGATTTGCGGCAGGCATCCAGAGCAGTTCAATTTCCTCACCGATCAGCTTGCGAAGCATATTGAGCATGCCGGAGACGGTATTTGTCAGATCCAGCGCTTTCGGGACTATGGTCTGCTTCCGGGCAAAGGTCAGTAACTGCCGTACAAGGTCCGCGGAACGCCATGCTGCATTCACGATTTCCTGCAGGTTGGCATGGTTCGGGTCGGATGGTTTTATATTCATCATAACAAGCTGGGAATAACCGAGGACAATATTCAGCATATTATTGAAATCGTGCGCAACGCCTCCGGCAAGCTGGCCTATGGCCTCCATCTTTTGCGCCTGACGATACTGCTCCTCGAGCTTTTTCTTCTCAGCTTCAGATTTTTTGAGATCCGTCACATCTTTGAAGGTTCCTACAACGCCGGCAACATTTCCTCCCGAATCGGTATTCGGGGCTCCGCTCATGATAAACATTCGTTCGGAACCGTCCTTGTGCAAAATCGCACCGTACTGGCCGTATACTCTCTTCCCCTTATCTCTGATTTCATTAAAGGCATAAATAAATCTTTCCACATCATCCTGTTTTGTAAAATCAGTCAATTTCTTTCCAATGACATCTTCCTTGGAATGACCGAGAATTCTAGCCCAGGCAGGATTGACATAAGTGTAAATACCTTTGGAATCAAGCGTATAAATTATATCAGGGGCGTTTTCGCTCAATGCCCTGAACCGTTCTTCACTTTCTCGTATTTTCGATATATATGCTGCATTGGTTATGCTGACTGCAACCTGGGTAGCTATGCCCATCAGCAGGCTCATATCAGATTCCACAAGAACTTTTTTTGAATTGATGTTATCCACCATCAGGACTCCGAGGGATTCTTTCTCAAAGATAATGGGAACACAGATAAACGAACTTGCGCCTGTTTGTTTTAAGAAATTTCTACTCCTCTCCGATAAATCACCTTCAACCTTATTTATATCATCAACCAGGTAAGGTTTCTGATCACGGAAAGCCTTCATGACAACACTTTTCGATTCCGGTTTATTGATATGAAATTTGATCTCCTCCGAGTTTGTCATCATATCCGGATCATAGCCGAAACCGGCCTTGTAAGTAAGATATCTCTTCCCATTGTCTGCAAGCATTATCATACCGCGATCAAATTCCAAATGCTTTTGAATCAACTTCATAATGAATTCGAGGATTTTATCAATATCAAGAATCATGGAGGTCGCCTGGCCGATCTCCTTTACGAGCGTCGTTTCATTATACCTTTGATTTATCTGTTCAAGAAGTCTCTCAGCAGCATCACCCTGAGCGTTTATATTCCGGAGCAGGTCATTCTTCTCCAGACGCAGGGAGTACGCGTAAAACATGATAACTATCAGAAAAAACAATAAAGTTAATGTAATCCAGTGATGAGGTTGAAATATTACAGGCAACAGAGAGAACAATATGAGGCTTATGAGAACCGCATATTTGCTCAGCCGTTTCCAAAAAAAGGCCGGAGCATCTCTCCATGTAATGATGTATCTGCAGATATCGGCCCCCTTGTGGATACACAACGGATGTTCGATATCTGCAAATTTGTCCGTAAAGAGTTTGGCTATTGCTTCAAATACGCCAATCCTGTATTCACATTGGTATGGCTTTTCAGTAACACCCCTTTTGGGAACAGCATCTATCTCAATTCTGTTGGCATCAATATTTTTGCTAATAACTACGGATGCACGGCTGAGTTGCGGATAGAGTTTCCCGATAACTGAATATGCTATTCTCGTATTTATAAATCCGAGGAGAAGTTGAGTCACAGCACCGGATGCTTTGGCAAAAGGCGCATATCGCCCAGCTTCGCGGGAAATCTCTTTATTACCGGTTTTTGCCACAAGGACTTCATGAAAAAGGTCGCTCTGCTCCTGCGTGAACCAGTAGCCTCCGTCTTCCACTTGATGAGGGCTTATACCTGCATCTCTTAGAATTGATTCAGAGTCTGTATCCGTACAGAATTTATTCAGATACTCAACATAATTTTTTATTATTCTACTGTTATATAATGAAATGTTTTCCACTTTCTCTCTATCCGGCGATTCCGCCGCTATTCATATTTAACCCTGAATTTATCATGAACATAATCCATGAATTGACCAGAGTAACGTGTATCTTTTATCCAGAGCTGGTAATGCTTTTTACAAGAAATCCCGGATGATTCAATATATGCGGCAGGATAAACAAGGAGAGTTATATTATCAAGGTTATAAACAGTTCCAAGTTTTGTTGCTGCAATAAAAAGAAGATCAGGAGAAAACCACCCGGAATCAATGACCAGAACCTTAATGCAATTTAAGAGATCCGACATATTGATCGCCAGGTCCGATTGTTCAACGATAAAAACCGCCTTTAAATTATCCTTGTGTATCAGTGAAAATATCTGCCACCTTCTTAACAGACCCAAACGTTCGTAAACTTTTTCCAGAGACTCATCACTTGAATTGCCGCTTCCGGTATTCAATATTTTCATCAGAAGGCCGCCTGAATTATGCCGGTAAAACTGTTCCATCTCCCATAAATCAACCGGTGTGCTCTTCCTGATAAACGTTTCATCCGGAAAATCCTTCTCTGACGATATGGCAGGCAATTTAAGATATGCAAAAAGATCGAGTGAACAGGCGCCTGGATTATCAAGTTTTCTTGCAAATCCTCCGAAGACGCGGTCCGGAAATTTATTTTCAGGCCGGAAATAACAGATTACATAATCCGTTTTTGCCGAAGCCAGCTGGTATATGCCGTTTAAAAAAATCATCATCTGTTTTAACACGACAAATCCGGGAAGTGTTTTTTCAAAAGGCATTGCGGCGTGATGATGAATCAGCCAGCTTCTTTCATACGCCCTTATCGTTGAAATATGACCGTATATGCGGCCGTTTTTTTCGTAGGTGATATGTCCGGCAATCTCGGGATTATCCTGATAAAGTTTCCTGTATGTTTCTTTAAACTTCTCGCGATAAGCCTGGCACGAAGCGTATTTACCGGGATAGACGAATCCGGTCTTGAAAAAAAATCCCCAGAGCGAATCCATATCGATCTCTGTGGAGACGGAAATATGGATATCAGAATTGATACCAATAATGTGATTTATGCGGCTGTATGATTGAAAATCCATATCCAGAATCGCAATGCCATACTTGATATATTTCTCCCCTTCCTGCCTGTAGATAACCTGCGCCGAACAGGTCGCAATCGATACACCTGCAAGAAGTATTGAAAGATCTGGAATCATCATGCCCGGCATCAATACATCATCATCAGCTTCGTCCCTGATAGAAAAACCTGAAGTTGAAATATCGAAAATATCCCTACGGAACTTTTTCCTGATTAAAGGATGCTCAAACATTGCGGCCACCGGTGGATTTATATGCTTCCGGGGATTTCGTATTTTTTTTGCCTGAAACCGGCTGATATGATCGTTATCAACAGCAAAGACGATCTCTTTTTGAATATTATGCTCTTCCTGCAGTCGTATGCACCGGCAGAACCCGGAATAAACCATCTTCCCGCTGCGATAGAGTCGTACAGACACCTGAATCTCGGGATTGAACCAGCTGTTGTGTTTAAACGCTTCCGAATTCGCTCTTATGCGGAATGCCACAGGGCTGAAATCCACCAGCTCCCCGGAAGCCGCGAAATCGCTTTGCATAATTTCGGCTGATATATTCCGGCAGGCATATCGACTTACATTACGTCTATTTAATACATAACTCAGCTCAGGTAATTGAATTGTGAAACCGGTCATATTGCAAGCAATTTCACCGATTGGAGCAGCTATAAAGGAGTGATTGCTCTTAATTACCAGATGAATTGGTTTATATGACTCAAGTTTGCACAGATCATAAGATGCGTCCAATCTGATAGTAAGCTGATCATCAATGCAAGGTTCCGGATGAGCGCAGGCGAGCAGTTTGTCCTGATAAAACGGATGCTGCAGAAGTATAAAAAGATGGCCGCCTGTGAAATGAATATGGTTGATTATATTGGTGAGATCAGTCTTATCAATTGTTTTTGACGATCCAAGTGATTCGAACAGCGCTTCATGATGAAAAAACCGGGGAGGAGTATGTAGTTTTTGCTCAGGCAAATTATCCCATGATTCAACATCCATGTCAAAACGCCTCCAGCATTCGGATCAGAAGAAGACTTATAATCGATTAAAACCTGATAATGTTTTTTCCGACGCCTGACGGTATTGCTGCAAATTGCGATGTATCTACATGGATTATTGAAAAATGGCAAGCAAATATCTTACGGCGGCGCCATGGAAAAGTCTCTATCCCCGGCACCATACGCGGCATGATAAATCCTGATAAACTGCAGATGGCTATGAAAGGCTATCTCGGGAAGATCCTTATAATGGAACCAGCCGGCTTCTGACGCGTCAAACCCGGGGTTAAGCAGCCCGCTGTAATTTTTTACAAGATACCCGACCATGAGAACCGTGTCATACTGTGGGCTCGGACTTGAAGTCACTCCGAGAAGCATCCCGATTTTTCCCTTCAATCCGGTCTCTTCTTCAAGTTCCCTAAGGGCGCCTTCTTCAGGTTTTTCGCCAAGTTCAATAAATCCGCCCGGTAAGCACCAGAATCCGTATTTCGGCTCTACATTTCTTTTGACAAGCAGCACCCGCTCCTTGTCATCAACAGTTACTATGCAGGTGGCAGGAACAGGGTTCTCATAAAATGTTTCTTTGCAATTCCCGCAGAAAAGACGCCTTCTCTCTTCAAACACTTTCTCCTCGAGCATTCTTCCGCAGTACTGGCAGTTAGTTTTTTTTCGCATTTAATTAATATTCATACAGATCTTTAGATGTTTCCGGTCCGGTAACAGGCAATGTCGAATAAGCTCAAGGAAATCAATGGATTTCGTGGATACATACACATAGTATGCCGCACAGGAAATCCAGCATATTGACACTTAAGATCGCCCCCAAAAGGCTATATCCGGACGGAAACTAATCGTCAAAATTACCCTTTGCGCCCTTGTCCGATGCTATTGCAGCCGCTCTTTCGGATATTTTCCCGGGCGTCCATTGGCCTGGATCTTCTATCCTTCCGACTTTTGCTCCCGGATCATAAGAACCGGCCTCAAGTATCTGATGAATGGCGACTGGAGCGGAGTCTTTTCCGTTAAAAACGTTGACTATCATATTATATATGAAATCTTCTACCCTCTTTGCCATCCTCTCCCTGATATTTTTCGGCTGGCCCATTATCCTGTTTTCAAAAACGAGGTTAAGCGACTTGTAGTTACCGCCTTTCCATCCTTTTGAATCCGCGTAGGAAAGCATCTCGTTCCACAATTCTTCCGTAACCCCTTCATCCTTAACCTTTATAAACCCGCCCTTCTCATCTAGTATCGCATTTCCGTAGTCGTTCACCTCGAGTCCCCATGAGATCATCTGGAGTGCCGTAGCTACATTTGCCTTTGTAGTCCTCGTTCTTGATGCTATCTCTCGCAAACGGTCGGAATTGTTACCGGATGTTCCATGCTGGGCGCCAGAAACTTTATATTTTTCCAGAGCATTATGAATTGAGACCGTCAGCTCCACCTGGATTCCCTGGCTGCTTGCCTCTATGCCATGCGTAGTCCCGTTGTTTAATGCTATCCAGTCGGGGAAAATATCATGGGCATTCAGCC
>CAZOEH010000202.1:0-5803 GCA_964578785.1 uncultured Desulfonema sp.
AAAATCAATATTTATCTTTTTCTGAGTCTGGTGACCGCCGGCAAACTATTCAGGTATATAATAGTCGGCATCTCAGTACTTCCTCTTCATGATTAAAGAGATTTATATATTATCCGGTAAGCATGAATTGCATCGCAGGGAGTAAAAATGAAAATAATACGTCTTTTTACCGGCGCTGACGGAGAATTACATTTCGAGGATATTGATATACCTCTCGAATTCAGCGGAAAAATAGGAAAGCTATCGAAACCGCAAAAAGCAACCAGCGTCATTTTCCGGGAGACGGCGGATGACTATAACTATGATTGGCACAACGCTCTCCGTAAGCAGTACATAATCATGCTGGATGCCGGTGTAGAGATTGAAGTGGGTGATGGAACAAGGCGCATCATCAATCCCGGAGAAATCCTGCTTGCCGAAGATACGACAGGCCATGGCCATATCAGCCGGGCGATAAACGGGAAGCTCCGCAAATCCGTTTTCATTACACTGGACTGAAACCGTTTGCTTTAAAAATGGGCCCTGGTTTGAGTTATAAAAGATTGTTCAAACAAATTATAAACTTCTTTTTCAACATGCGCCTGAAGAGAACTGAACTTTTCAATCAGGTTATTACACAGAGGTGTAATTTCAGATACCTCTCCGGATGCTCCTTTATCCGCCGAACGGACAGATGTTTGTCCGGCCTCTCCTCGGTATTTTTAATTTTACTCCTGCCCGAAAATAACTTTTCCGGTTTATCCTAAATCCATACTTTTTAGCGAATAAAAAAGCTCTTTGAATTCTTCCGGATAGTTGCAGCTTGCTTTATCAAAACAGACAAACAGGCAAACTTTACAAAAAACTCAAGCATTGCCCATAAAGCATAACGTTCTCTATTTCGATATGACAACATTGACATAGCGAAATATTTGTGCTACCTGGAAATCAAAACTACAAGAAATGGGATAACTCAATGAAATACCATGTTGAAAAATCAGATCATTTGGAGTCAGCTGATCCCTGGTGTCGCAATTCCGACGGAGAGAACTATTCATTTGAGCAATACGTAGAGATGATTATTTCATTTCACGGTTTTGCCGCACCCGGGCTCGTTATCGGCGGAAAAATGCTTGACATTGCCCTGAATCAGCTCCCCAAAAAAATACTATTCGATGCCATGTCCGAAACCACTTATTGTCTGCCTGATGCAATACAGCTTTTAACTCCCTGTACCATAGGGAACGACTGGCTTAAAATTATTAATCTGGGGCGCTATGCTTTAAGCCTTTATGACAAATACAATGGCAAAGGAATACGGGTATTCGTCGATACTGCCAAATTAGACAATTTCACGGAAATAAAAGCATGGTTTCTGAAGCTCAAACACAAAAAGGAACAGGATAGTTACTTGCTTTTGGAACAAATCAGACAAGCAGGTTCAGATCTTCTCAGTTTCCAGGAGATAAAAATCGCTCCTGATTTTCTTAAAAACCGTCATAAAGGACAAATCAGCATATGTACTGTCTGTGGGGAAGCATTTCCTTCCGATCATGGACGTGTCTGCCGCGCATGTCAGGGCGAATCTCCTTATACATTATTTGCTGAATATTCAAAAGGAAGCCCCGCTCTTTTATCAGTTCCTGTTGAACAGGCGGCAGGACACAAAATTTTGCACGATATGACTCAAATTCTTCCGGGTATAAGCAAAGGCCCCGTATTCAAACACGGGCAGACCATTACTGCTGGTGATATTTGCAGATTACAGCAGATGGGGAGGCAGAATATTTATATTCAGGATAACAATCATATCGGAAATGATTGGGTTCATGAAAACGATGCTGCGGTATCGTTTGCAATGGCGATGACCGGACAGGGAATTATTTTTCAGGATCAGCCCCGTGAAGGGAAAATAGATTTGAAAGCATCTTGTGACGGCCTCCTGATTGTGGATGAACAACGTCTTGAAATGTTCAATATGATTCAGGGCGTCATGTGCGCAAGCAGGCAAAATTGCACGATGGTTAAGAAGGGACGGGGTGTGGCAGGCACACGTGCAATTCCGCTTTATCTTCCGAGGACTGATTTTGAAAATGCTATGAAGATACTCAAAGCGGCCCCTTTGTTTCGGGTAGCCCCCCTCCAAAAAGCAAACATAGGAATTCTTGTTACCGGAACTGAGGTCTTTCAGGGATTGATAAAAGATAATTTTATTCCGATAATCCGGGCCAAAGTTGAAAAACTCGGATGTAAAATAATAAAATCTTTTATCGTACCTGATGAGAGAGAGGCAATCTGTAAAGGCATTAAAGACCTGATAAAAGCAGGTGCCGATATTCTGATAACAACAGGCGGGCTTTCAGTTGACCCTGACGATGTAACACGGCAGGCTATTTCTGATTCGGGAGCAGAAGATATTCTTTACGGCGCACCGGTTCTACCTGGTGCGATGACCCTGCTCGCCCGTATCGGTAAAGTAAAAATTATCGGGGTGCCGGCCTGCGCTTTATATTTTAAAACAACAAGTTTTGATCTGCTTATGCCAAGACTATTAGCGGGAATAGAAATCACCCGACAGGATCTGGCCCGCATGGGGCATGGTGGATTTTGTCTGCAATGCAAATCATGCAAATTCCCCAGATGTACTTTTGGAAAATAAAACCGTCTAAAACTTTTTGCATGCGGTATTAACCCCGGATTTCCGGTAAACAGGCACGGAGGATTTTTTATTGAAAAGCTCTTTTACGATAAACGGAAAGGTATGTGAGTTTGACCCTGGGCAGACGATTCTGGAAGTTGCCCAGGCGAATCACATTTCTATTCCAACGCTTTGCTATCTGAAAGGTACAACTCCCACGGGAGCATGCAGGATCTGCGTTGTGGAGGTTAAAGGCGCCAGAAGCCTTATGCCTTCCTGCTCCACGCCTGCCGCTAAAGACATGATAGTATTCACGGAATCCGCTCCTGTCATCGAAGCGCGGCGTCTCATTATACAGCTTCTTCTCTCTTCGGGAAATCATAATTGTGACGTAGGCGGCGCCGGCACCGAAGACTGCTGCCCAGTCTGCGGTGACTGCACTCTTCAGGATCTTGCCTACAGATACCAGGTTAAGGGTGACAGGTTTCCCAAAACAGACACGCTTTATCCTCCGGAGCTCGACAATCCTTTTATCATAAGGGATTTTTCCAGATGTATCTTATGCGGCCGTTGTGTGCAGGCATGCAACGAAGTACAGGTCAACAATGCCATAAGCATAGGATACAGAGGCGCATCCACCAAAATTATTGCCGCCGGGGACAGGCATCTCAAGGATTCCGATTGTGTATTCTGCGGAGAATGTGTCCAGGTTTGTCCTGTGGGAGCTTTGGTTGAGAAAAGAACACCTTCTTCATACAAAGCGTGGAAAACAGAGAAAATCCGGACTACCTGCCCGTATTGCGGGGTGGGATGTCAGCAGTGGCTTCATGTTACAAACGGCAGGATTGCCAAAATAACAGGTGTTGAAGATGCGCAGCCCAATCAGGGGCGCTTATGTGTTAAAGGCAGATTCGGTTATGATTTTATTTATTCGGAAGAAAGGATGAAAACTCCACTTATAAAAGAAAACGGATATTTCCGTGAAGCCTCATGGGATGAAGCGCTCGATCTGGTTGCAAATAAATTCAAGGCTATTATTTCAGAACATGGCCCTGATGCAATTGCGGGCGTAAGCTGCGCAAGGAGCATTAATGAAGATTCTTATCAGATGCAGAAACTTTTCCGCGCCGCTATCGGCACAAACAATATCGATCACTGCGCGCGTACCTGACATGCTCCCACTGTTGCCGGTCTGGCAACCACTTTCGGTTCAGGCGCCATGACAAATTCCTTCAGTGAATTTCAAAGAGCAAAAATGTTTTTAGTTATCGGTTCAAACATGACGGAAGCTCATCCTGTCGCAGCAACATTTCTTAAAAATGCTGTTTTAAAAGGCGCACAGCTGATCGTAATTGATCCGCGAAAGCATGGACTCGTTAAATTCGCCACGCTTCATGTTCCAATACTTGTTGGAAGCGATATCGCATTTCTTAATGCTATCATGCACGTGCTTATAAAAGAGAATTTGTATGATAAAAAATTTGTAGAATCCTGCACTGTTGATTTTGACAAACTTAAAGAAAAAGTCATGGGGTATTCACCCGAAAAATATGCAAAAACATGCGGAATCTCTGCGGATATGATTTATGACACAGCGCGGCGTCTTGCCTCTGTTAAACCTGTCATGCTGTGCTATACACTGGGAATTACCGAACATACCTGCGGAAGAAACAACGTGGTTACAGTTGCCAATCTGCAAATGCTTTTGGGGAATGTGGGTGTTGAATGCGGAGGCGTGAACCCGTTAAGAGGACAGAACAATGTTCAGGGCGCCTGCGATATGGGCGCATTGCCCGAAGTATTTCCGGGGTATCAGAAAGTTACAGACCCTGAAAAGCGGTTGCTGTTTGCAAAAGCATGGGGGGTCGAAAAACTGCCTGACAAGCCGGGACTCATGATTCCTCAGATGATGGAAGCATTCCCCGCCGGTAAAATAAAAGCATTCTATATTTTCGGGGAGAATCTTGCCAATACAGAGCCTGATATTAAAAAGGTGGAACATGAGCTTTCGAGCGCTGAATTTATAGTGTGCAATGACATATTTCCGACGGAAACTACAAGGTTTGCCCATGTGATTTTTCCTGCTGCAGCATGGAGTGAAAATGACGGAACTTTCACCAACAGCGAAAGACGCGTCAGCAGAGTGCGAACCGCAAGCAAACCACCAGGTCAGGCAATGCCCAACTGGTGGATATTCAAACAGATTGCAAAACGTTTGGGACACAACTGGGATTCAGACAGCGCAAAAGAACTCTGGGATAATGAAATTTCCCAGCTTGTGCCGTCTTTAAAAGGAATAAAATATTCACGACTTGAAGGCAACGGACTTCAATGGCCCTGTCCTGATGAAAACCATTCAGGAACCTGCTTCCTGCATAAAGACGGAGAATTTACCTGCGGACTTGGCGTATTTACTCCTGTGGACTGGACTCCGCCTGCTGAAATTCCTGACAGCGAATATCCATTTGTTTTAAGCACAGGGCGAAGACTTGCTCATTATCATACGCGTACTCAGACAGGACGTTGCGAAGGCTTTAATGATTTGCTGGGTGAAGAAACTGCGGATATCTCTTTTGCTGATGCCAAACAACTGAATATCAGGCATGGAGAAATGATAAAAGTCAAATCCCGTAGAGGAGAAGTTATTATAAAAGCCAATGTAACCGAACAGGTTCCTCAAGGACTTGTGTGGATGTCGTTTCATTTCAGGGAAAGCTGCGCAAACTGGCTTACAAATGCAGCATACGATCCGTTAACTTTGACCGCGGAATATAAGGCTTGTGCCGTGAGAATCGAAAAACAGGCGTAATACAGATAATTGCCGGTTAATGGGTGCTGCGCGCCGGGGAAAAAGCCGCTGCCATTATTTATGTCGATCCCCTTGTATGCACTATTTTTATCTCAGATGAATATCTGTGATCAGTCTTCGATCCGGTTCCATGGGAGATCGGATAAAGGTTTGAATCCTTTCTGCTGGGCAAGTATGTCGAGGTGAACCATGCACACTGCGGCTGTATCAAGATGGGGCATGGCATCCCGCTCCCGCATATCAACACAGGGCAGATAAAGACCGCATTTGCGGCAGATGTCCACCCGTTCTCCCGGTTGGTCAGGCTCAGTCAGGTACATCTTAAGTTCCTTATCCGTATTGTCACAGACCGGGCAGGTATGGCGGTTGAAACGCCA
>CAZOEH010000203.1:0-2634 GCA_964578785.1 uncultured Desulfonema sp.
GAGAGATAAAATGACTGATGAGTCCGGAGCAGGAATTACAAGAGAAGATGCGCTTATACTTTTAAGAGAGCATTTAAAGAACGAAAAACTTATCGCGCACTGCGTAGCCTCTGAAGCAATCATGAGAGCGCTTGCCGCAAAATTCGAAAAAGATCAGGACCTGTGGGGCATAGCCGGCCTGCTCCATGATCTCGATTACGAGATTACGGGCGAGGATTCGGCAAGTCATGGCGCGGTTTCGGCAAAAATACTTGAAGAAAAAGGTGTTTCGCCTGAGATAGCCGACGTGATTAAAAAGCATAACGCGGAAGGACTTGGCCTTGTCCGTTCGACTATCTTCGAGCACGCGCTGACCTGCGCCGAAAGCATAACGGGGATGATAGTTGCTACAGCCCTTATTTATCCGGATAAAAAGATTTCAAGCGTCAAGGTAAGCTCTGTTACAAAAAGGATGAAAACCCAGCATTTCGCCCGCGCGGTAAGCAGGGAAAGAATAATGGAATGCGAAAAAACAGGCATTCCGCTTGATGAGTTTGTAGGAATAAGCATAAAGGCCATGACTGAAATTGCAGATGAACTTGGATTATAATTTATGGATTCGTAAAAAGTCTAAATATGCTCTCTCAATGAGCTTTTTGGGGATTTCCCAAAAATCTCAAATCCGTTCGCATATGACTTTTTACGAGAGCATCATTATGGTGATCTATATTGGAAAAAAAACCCGACTACCCTGATAAAACACTTTTTCTTATCGACGGAAGCGCTTATATTCACCGGGCTTACCACGCCATAAGGAGTCTTTCCAATTCAAAGGGTCTTCCCACGAACGCGATCTTCGGGTTTGCCAGGATTCTTATAAAGCTCATAGACGACTGGGCCCCGAAATACGCTGTTATGGTTTTTGACTCAAAGGGACCGACCTTCAGGCATGAACTTTTCAAAGAATATAAGGCGACACGGCCTCCCATGCCGGAAGATCTGCAGGTGCAGATACCCTATATAAAGGATATTACAAGGGCGTTTAACCTTACCGTAATCGAAATGCAGGGGTATGAAGCGGACGATCTTATAGGAACTATCGCGCGCCGGGCCGAAGAATCCGGCTTTTTTGTCGTAATGGTGACGGGAGACAAGGATTTTCTCCAGCTTGTTACGGATAAATCGGTTATCTGGGATCCCATGAAGGATAAGACAACCGATTTAAATTCCCTGAAGGAAGAGATAGGACTTGATCCGCGGCAGATGATAGATGTCATGGGGCTTTCAGGAGATACTTCGGATAATGTTCCGGGGGTGCCCGGCATAGGGCCGAAGACCGCTCTTGAACTGATAAAAACTTTCGGGAACATGAATAATCTTTATGACAATCTCGTTTCCATCACTAAGAAAAAGCAGCATGAAAACCTGATCCAGTTTAAGGAGCAGGCTTTTTTAAGCAGGCGGCTTGTCGAAATAGATACAAAGGTTCCTGTTGATTTTGACTTAGATTCGTTTCGATTTAAAAACCCGGACAACCGGAGATTATCAGAGCTCTTTCAGGAACTGGAATTCAGGCAGCTTCATCAGAGCGTATCAGGCACTTCCGATCTTTCGGGAAAGGAATATAAACTCATTCCCGATATGGAAACACTTTCTGCTGTCATTTCAAGGCTTGAATCGGCGGACCATTTCGCCCTTGACACCGAAACAACATCTGAAAATCCGATGAAAGCCGAACTGGTCGGAATTTCACTTTCATTGAAACCAAACGAAGCGTTTTACATGCCGCTCGCCCATAAATATGAAGGCGCGCCCAAACAGCCTGACCGGAATGAAGCGCTCCTTAAACTTAAAAGCGTTTTTGAAAACCCCGTTATAAAAAAGACAGGCCAGAATATAAAGTATGACTGGATCGTTTTGAAACGCCACGGGATCGGGCTTGCCGGAGTCTCTTTTGATACGATGGTTGCATCCTATCTTATCAATCCCTCAAAGCGCGCGCACAATCTTGACCAGATAGCCCTTGATTTCCTGGGCCATAAAAAAATCACCTTCGAAGAGACGGTGGGAAAGAAAAAGCCTGAGGCCGGTTTTGCCGGTGTACCGATAGAAAAAGCCGTACCATATGCATGTGAAGATGCCGACATCACACTTATGGCTGCCGATGTGCTTTTGCCTATGCTTTCTGATATCGGGGTAAAGGATCTTTTTGAAAATGTCGAGATGCCTCTTATACCCGTTCTCATGAAGATGGAGATGAAAGGCATATGCGTCGATACAAAGAGGCTTTACGAGCTTTCAAAACATTTTGAGGCTCAGATGGAGGAGCTTGAAGGCAGTATATATTCGCTCGCGGGCATGACATTCAACATAAAGTCGCCGCAGCAGCTAGGAGAAGTTCTTTTTGAAAAACTGTCTCTTCCCGCCATGAAGAAGACCAAAAAAAAGACGGGATATTCAACCGACGTGGATGTGCTTACGGAGCTTGCTTCAAGGCATGAAATGCCGGCGCTTATACTGAGGCACCGGACGCTTGCCAAATTAAAATCAACATACGCCGATGCTCTCATAGAAATGATGAATCCTGCTACCGGTCGTGTGCATACGTCATATAACCAGACAGTCACTGCTACAGGCCGACTCAGCAGTTCGGAC
>CAZOEH010000203.1:2644-5797 GCA_964578785.1 uncultured Desulfonema sp.
AGTTCGGACCCGAACCTCCAGAATATTCCGGTAAAGACCGATGAAGGAAAAGAGATAAGGAGCGCCTTCATTCCTCAAAAGGGATGGAGCCTCCTTTCAGCCGATTATTCCCAAATTGAACTGAGATTACTTGCCCACTGCTCCGATGACGAAATCCTTATAAAAGCTTTTTCGGAAGATGAGGATATTCATACGAGAACGGCAACCGAGGTATTCCAGGTTTTTCCGGAATTCATAACACCTGAGTTAAGAAGGCAGGCTAAGATAATAAATTTCAGCATCATTTACGGAATGGGCGCTTTCAGCCTTTCAAGAGAGCTTGGCATCAGCCAGAAGATGGCCCAGACTTACATAGACAACTACTTTGCGAGATATAAAGGAGTAAAGGCGTTTATCGACCGGACAAAGAAAGAGGCTCTCGAAAACAAAAAATCGGCCACACTTCTCGGTCGCATAAGGCTTCTTACCGACATAGACAGTTCGAATAAAATCGTAAGGGCGGCGGCGGAGCGTATCGCCGTGAACACCCCGATACAGGGAACGGCGGCAGATCTCATAAAGGTCGCGATGATAAATATCGACAGGGCTATAGATGAAAGAGGCTTCAAAACCGCGATGCTGCTTTCCGTTCATGATGAGCTTGTATTTGAAGTGCCGCCTGAAGAGATTGACGAGGTAAGCCGGCTTGTGAAGGATCTCATGGAAGGGGTATGGACTCTCAAGGTTCCCCTCAAGGTGAACATATCATCAGGCAGAAACTGGGCGGAAGCGCATTAATAAAGTAGACAGGAGACAGGAGTCAGAATAGAAGCGGTGTATGCCTCAAGCAATTTACTCACTTCTTCAAGTTTTGGCATTAACTGCGAGGTATCACCATAACCAAGGTCTTTCGCCACAATCAGATAGTATCGGCATTCTTCCAGAGAACCTTGTGAGATATTCATAAACTTGACCTTGTCCGGCTTTGTTTTTTTCTTAAAACCTTCTGCTATATTAGCAGGAATAGAAATTACAGCTCTCCTGATTTGAGAAGTCAGCCCATATACCTCATATTTGGGAAGGGTGTTGCTAAAAAGATATATAGATAAAACAAGTTGGTGAGCCTTTTGCCACACAATTAAATCTTGAAAATTTTTAGCGGGCATCCTTTTCATTCTGCCTCCTGACTCCTGAATTCTGACTCCTGACTCCTGAATTCTGACTTCTGCCTTTTTTCATATCTCCGGCTCGGCGCCGGAAAGAAGCCGCCTGATGTTCTCTCTGTGGCGCAAAAAAATAAATACCGCAAGAACCGCGGCGCAATAGGTATATGAAACAGAGCGGGTGAAAACCCATACCGCAACAGGGATAAGAGCTGAAGCCGCAAGAGATCCGGCCGAAACCCGCCTGTAAAAAATAATTACAATTGCAAACAACATGACTGCCGCAAGAAAAGAGAGCGGCGAGATTACAAGAAAACAGCCGGCAGCCGTTGCGACCCCCTTACCCCCGTCCTTGAATTTCAGGAAAACCGGATAAAGATGTCCCCAGAAAGCGGCAATTGCCGTGACGGAAATATAAAATTCGCCGCAGGACCCTTTATCCCCTGCAAGAAGAGCGGCTGCATAAACCGGAACCGCTCCTTTCAGAAAATCCCCGGCAAGGGTAAGCGCTCCTAAAGCAGTCCCGGCCACACGCCGGACATTTGTTGCCCCGATGTTTCCGCTTCCTTCAGCCCTGATGTCAACGGATGCAAACTTTTTTGCAAGAATCAGCCCGAATGGAACGGAGCCGAGCAAATACGCCCCGATAACCGGCCCGGCAAGCTTTATTATTTGCAGAATATCCATTCGGCCTTCCACTATCAAGTTGAACCGCAACAGCGGGCACATTCACCGCGGCTTGCTGCACAGAGCTTCAATCGTTTAAAATGTATCACACTCTTCTTTCGCGGTGAATATACCCCGATATTTATTATATATCAATTACTTTGCATAAGCGGATTGTTTATTGACTTACTCTCTTCTATTCTATAAAATACTCATAAAATTGAGAATTCCCCGCCGCCGGGCCGCCGGGAGATGGGAATTCTCTCAGTGTTTCGGTTCAACAGATGCCGCAACATTCATCATCTTTTCAGGGATTAAAAAATGTTTAAGGTCAGGAAACTTATCGCCTTTTATTTCAACATTATATTCCTGATTCTTATTTTCTCTTTCCCGGCAGCAGCCGGCATATCTGCCGGCCCTGCTTCACCTAAAGAAATTACGGTAGTTTCAGACGACAATTCCCTCCTTATATTTTTCGCGATGAGATTGGTCACCTCCAGGGTATCCTGGTTGATGAATGGCGCCTCTGGGGAGAAAAAACGGGAATTAAAGTTGATCTTCGCGGAATGGACTGGGATAAGGCCCAAAAAACAATTGCCGAAGGAGAAGCTCAGGTAATAGATACCATCTTCTTTACGGAAGAAAGGGCTAAAAAACTCGCCTTTACCGCTCCATATGCTTCAATTGATGTTCCCATATTCTTTCACAAGGATATCAGTGGAATAAAGGATGTAAAATCTCTGCGCGGATTCGCCATAGGTGTCAAGGCTGGCGACGCCTGCATTGATTTTTTGAAGAAAAACGGTATAACCACATTGCAGGAATTTCCATGTTACGAAAGCATTATCCGGTCGGCTGTCGAGGAGAAGATCAGGGTATTCTGCATCGATGCCCCTCCCGCTTTTTACTATCTTTATAAAATGAACATTGAAAAGGAGTTCCGGCATACCGATCCGCTCTACACCGGTCAGTTTCACCGGGCAGTTCCCAAAGAGCGAAAGGATCTTCTGGCCATTGTCGAAGGCGGCTTTGCCGGAATTTCTGAAAAGGAATACGATAAGATCAGGAAAAGATGGCTCGGCGCTCCGATCCCGATGACAAGTTATCTGATATACTTCTTTTATCTGATGGGGGCATTTATTCTTCTGGGCGGTATACTGCTGCTCTGGAACCATACTCTCCGCCGGAAAGTGACCCGGAAAACGGTGCAACTGAGTGAAACAATAGATGCTCTGCAAAAGAGCGAGGAGAAATATCGCCTGGTGGTGGAGAATGCGGATCAAGCCATTCTGATTGCCCAGGATGGTCTGTTGAAATATGTCAACCCTATGACTCTGAAAATCCT
>CAZOEH010000204.1:0-5470 GCA_964578785.1 uncultured Desulfonema sp.
AAATCCCGAATTCATTTCTCCCTGCGGTCTTTATTGCGGTGTCTGTGCCATTTACATCGCCCACCGCGATAATAACATCAAATTAAAGGAGCGGCTGGTAAATCTCTATAAGGGAGAAACTCCGGGTAAAGGCACACTCCCCAATAGCGAAACTCTGTCTACAGAAGACATTCGGTGCCGAGGCTGCTTATCCGATGAACGATTTATGCATTGTCGCCAGTGTGAGATAAGGAACTGCACTAAGGAAAAAGGATACACCGGATGTCATGAATGCGATGAATTTCCCTGTCATCACATTGACAATTTCCCCATGGTCATCGGCAAGAAGGTTATACTCAGAGCTGTTCCGTATCGACGGGAGTTCGGCACTGAAAAATGGATTCAGGACGAAGAGACCCGCTATATATGTCCCGATTGCGGCTATAGAGTTTTTCGCGGTGCGATGAGATGTAATCAATGCAAAGCTCAATTGGATCTGGATTAACCCGTCATATTTTCTTTTGCTCTCGTGAATAACTTTAATGTATAATATGTGCCTGAGACCAAACGGGATTTTATTTCGAAGCGTTCGACTCCTATAAAGATATCTTTGATAAATGCATTTACTGCTGGAAATGAATATGATTGAAATTGGAAATTATCCCAAGGGAACCGGTGAGTTCAAAGATAACGATTTGGTGTGTTACTGCTTCGGATATACAAGGAAAGATATTGAAAAAGATTATCTGGATAAAGGCCGTTCATTGATCCTGGAAAAAATTGTAATTGAAAAGAAGGCCGGGGGCTGTAATTGCGCTGTGAAAAATCCTAAAGGGCGATGATGTTTATCCGATGTCCGCCAGGTGGTGGATAGACTTTAAAGCTCTTCGCTGCCGGCGGCATCTTCAATAATGCCGATAATAACGGGAATTTTATTCCGCCGTTTTTTTGCTCCACGCTTCGTTGCTTCGTTCAATCTTTTTCTTTACCGTAGACCAGGTTGGGGTCATTAGAAAAGACTCAGTATAGCGCTTCAGCATTTGTTCGAACATATTGTACGGGACGGTAAAGGACAACTCGTCGGTTTTAAAAAACTTGCGGGCGGACGGATCCCATCCTCCGAGAACGGCCTTGTTCTTCCCTTCGGCAAGATACTTATACGGCCAGGTGACAAGGTTCGTGCACGCGGCGCCCCAGGGCGATGCTACTGCTTCATAGTCGTTAGTCACAAAAGTGGCAAGCTGGTGAAGGCCGCACAATGACTCGGGTCTGGCAAAGAAGGCGACAATATCGGGTTTCTCATCGCGGGTAAAAAGACTCAGAGGTTTTGCAACGCAATATTTAGCTGGTGCCGGAAGAGGATCAATTGACTCCATGATACGCCGGAACTCGTCAGGCGAATCACAGTAAAACTCGCCTTCCATCCCGTCCGGTATTCCTGTTGAAACGTAATGGGTTATAGCTTCAGACTGAGGTTTCATGAAACCGAGCCAGAAAGCGCAGCCGGGACAGCCAAACTGTTCGGCTGAAAAGAAAGCGGCCTTTTTTTTCTTTCTGGCCAGCCATATGTTCCCGAGTACGCACGAGAAGTTGCCGAATACCTCCTGCCAGTTGATCTCGTTTTTGATTTCTCTTTCCCGTAAAGGGAGCTCCATCGGTTTAGGCGAAAAACCTTCGGCCGGTTTATTATCGGTAAAGAAAATGCCCACAGGCTCTTCAGTAAGCCCGAGAACTTCAAGAAATTTGGCCGGATCGCCAAGAATTATTTCTGTCAACTGGTTGTCTCCTTAAACCGTTTTATTACGAAGCATATCACATAACCGGTACAAAACATCAGAAGGCGGCGGCAGAGGGCGACAGCAGGAAGTCTTCGAGCGTAATTTCCAGCTTTGCGAGGAACACTTCGGATACTCCGAGGTGGTGGGCTTCCTGGGTTGCTGCCAGGATAATGGAAGGGTCTTTATGAAGACCGATCCCCAGCTTGTTGCATACTTTATTTGCCAGCCGTACCATAATCAACAGCGTATCGTTGGAGTTAACTTCTTCGAAATGATGTTCACGGGCGACCCTGCAATACTGCTCGGGAAGGTTCCAGTTTTTCAGCAATAAATATCCATGCTCGGCGTGAAAAGCTTCCATTACTTCATTCAGCAGGGTATCGGAAGGCCTGAGTTCGTAATTATCGGAGTGATACTGGTTTTCGATCACTGTGATGAGCAGGAGTTTTCCGATGTCGTGGAGGAGGCCGGCGGTGTACGCTTCAGACATAAGTGATTCGAAACCGCATTGTTTGGCCAGCCACTTGCTGCCGACGGCGCATCCTGTGGAATGGCGCCAGAGCTTTTCTATTATCCTGTTACAAAACGAATCGTTGCAGGATAGGTGGTGCTCCATCAGAGACCTCGCGATGCCGGAAATTTCACCGGTGCCCAAACGAATGATGGCATTGCGGATTGTTGATACCTTTGTAAGGCCTTTGAAAAAAGCGGAATTGGCCGCTTTCAGCACCTGACCCGTCAGCGAAGGATCCCGGCCTATCTGTTCCGCGATGGCATCCAGATCGGGTTCTTCATAAGTGATCATTTCCTGAACGAGCTGTAAGGAATGGCGATCGAATACACGAAGCACGGTTTCATCGCTGTTCAGTTGCTGGTGGATGATATCCAGAAAAGATTCCTCAAGCCGCATCATTATCCTCCTAAAAGTCTCCGCAGTTCCGCCAGAGGTCTTGCCTTGTGCAGGCGCGGGAGAGTCCGCAGGACTTCTTCAACCGTGGTGATACCTCTGGCGGCCTTGGCAAGACCGTATTCAAACATTGTTACCAGACCTGTTGTTTCGATGCTGATTTTACGGATCTGGTGGCTCGTTTTCCGTTCAATAAGCCCGTCCCGCACATCTTCGTTCAGAATGAGCATCTCAAAGGCGGCAACACGCCCCTTATAACCGGTATGCCGGCATTGGGGGCATCCCCGGCCTTTCCGAAACTCAGCGCCCTGTAAATCTTTGGGCGTAATACCGAGACGCAGAATTTCAGACGGAGTTAACTGACTAGGCGCAGAGCATGCCGGACATACCTTTCTCAGCAGCCGCTGGGCCAGCACACACACGACGGTAGATGATATCAGAAAGGCGTCGATTTCCATATTTAACAGCCGTATAAGACCGCCGATGCTGTCTTCCGTGTGGAAGGTCGTCAGGACTTTATGTCCCGTCAAAGCAGCCTGGACCGCGACTCCCGCCGAATACGAATCCCTGATTTCACCGATGACGATTACATCCGGGTCCTGGCGGACAATATGACGCAGGGTCTCTTCGAAGGTAAGGTTAATTTTTGGATTGATGGAACACTGGGCGATTCCTTCAATAATATACTCCACAGGCTCTTCAGCAGTTATGATACTGATATTTGGCTTGTTCAGGTAATTGATATAGCTGTAAACGGTGGTAGTCTTGCCTGATCCGGTGGGTCCGGTGACGATTACCACTCCGCTGGGGCAATCAAGCGCGTCTGACCGTAATCTTTCGAGCATCCGGGGAAACATGCCGAGGTCTTCAATATTAAGGAGCTCGGCTTTACGATTGAGAAGCCGCAGCACGATCTTTTCGCCGTGAACCGTGATATAGAAAGATGCCCGCATATCCATGGCTTCACCGTTATACTCATAAAGCAAACGACCGCCCTGATGCCTCCGCCTTTCAGCGATATCCGCCTCGCACATGATTTTGATACGGCTGGTAATTCCCTGGATATATTCCAGCGGGTAGTCCTGGTGATGAATCAGGACACCGTCCATGCGGAAGCGGATACGGAATCGATCCTTCATCGGTTCAAAGTGTATATCACTTACATTGCTTTCATGAATGGCCGACATGATAATGGAATCGACGATCTGAACTATCGATTCTCCTTCCCTGGTGGTAATACGCCGGGATTTGTCTTTGGGCTGGAGACGGTTGATGGCTTCGCGGATCGATTTTCTGGTTGTGATGGCGGGAAGCACTTTGTTGTTGAAGATATTGTTGGCCATATCAAGGTCGCGGTGATCCAGAGGATCAGCGAAGGCGACCATGACCCTGTCAGCTTCCAGGCGAATGGGGACAAAATTGTGAGTTTCATACAAGCTTATATTCGCTTTGGAGAAAAGTTCCCGGTCGATTTCAGTGAATTCCGGTTCAACAAACGGGAATCCCAATTGAAGCGATAACACTTCAATCATTTTATGCTCATCGATAAAATTATGATTAACGAGAACTTCACCGAGCTTCTTTTTGGGTTTTTCCTCCGCCTGAAGATTTAATCCGGCTTCAAGGTCGGAATGGCTGATGAGCCCCAGTTCAACCAGAAGGTCGCCGATACGAACGGCGGATAGATTCTCACGGATCGTTTTTCTGATATGTTCATCCGTGATGTATTCAAGCTCTTTAATGACCGACAGCATGGTCTTTGAAGTGTGAACTTTTGAATGGACCCTGGCGGCATATTCGACCTGCTTTCTGGTCAAATATCCTTCCCGCAGAAGAATGCTTATTATCTCGCCGAAATCGCCGGGAAGCGAATCTAAAAACTCTTTCTGATCGGAGCCGGCTGCTGGCAAGTTGTTTTCCAAAGGAGTCATGTTTTCAGCCAATGCGATGCCCAAAATAAAGAAGATGTTTATTCACGATGGTTTTAAAAGGAATTGCGTTCCCTAAGCCATAAAAAAGAGGTCAGGAGAACTATTTACTACTTACAAAAAGTGTTACTGTCAAGAATTTATCTGTACATACAGGTTGATAATCCTTAAAAAATGTTTTATGAAATCAGCTTTATTGACTGTATCGTAAAAAGTTCGTCAACAGGCCGAGGGCGATTAAGTTCCTGCCCGGGGTGAGGGTGGAACCGCCATAAAAAATGCAAACGTGCATATTTATTTCTGTACGGTGAGGAGATGTTTATGGAAAAACTGACTGAGGGATATCCGGTAGTAATTGAAATTCCCGTGGCATGGGGAGAGATGGACGCTTTTCAGCATTTGAACAACACGGTTTATTTCAGATATTTTGAAAGTGCCAGGATAGCTTATTTTGAAAAGCTTGACCTTCTGGATCTGATGACACAGAAGGGTATCGGGCCCATTCTTGCGTCCACATCCTGTAAATTCAGGATACCGCTGACATATCCTGATAAAGTCCTTTCCGGGGCAAAGGTGACTAAGATCGAAAAAGACCGCTTTACTATGAATTATATCGTTGTCAGCACGAAACATGAAAAGACAGCGGCGGAAGGTGAAGGTCTGATTGTGGCTTATGACTACCGTGAGAACAAAAAAAGCGTAATACCTCAAAGTTTGCGTGATCGTATAATGAATATTGAAGGAAACGCCGGTTCTGCTCGTATAAAATAACTTGACAAATCGTATGATTGGTTTAAGAAGGAAATCAATATAGGCACATTGCGCACGAAGATGTGAGCTTTTTGCCGCGGCGATGAACAGACAAAGACGTCTGGTTC
>CAZOEH010000204.1:5480-5772 GCA_964578785.1 uncultured Desulfonema sp.
TTGAGGGGGAACGGCGTCTTTTTTGTTTTAAGTAGAACTAATAATAATTATAAATTGTGAGCAGAAAGACTGTTCATTTAGTCAGGTGGAAAAGACCGGGAATGATAAAAAAATATAAACCGCGGATAACACTGTTTCACTGCATTAACTCATTCGATGACTGCGCGTCCCTGACTGTTTCATCAGGAGACGCATTCGAGCTCAAACGGGTCAAGATGGCCTGTTCAAGCATGGTAAAGGATGTCTTTCTTCTCAGGGCTTTTGAGGCCGGCGCGGATGCAGTAGCTGTTTT
>CAZOEH010000205.1:0-5768 GCA_964578785.1 uncultured Desulfonema sp.
AGGCGGCCGTACGGTCGGCGCCGGAGTGGTCAGCGAAATACTCGGATAAGCCGGTCTAATGAAATAACTGAAACCCCGATAAACGGGATTTTTATTCGGTACTCCCTTGCGGAGTGTAAGTAATTAAAGAGAAAGATAACATATGATAATGAATACCAAGATCAGAATCAAACTAAAGGCGTATGATCATAAACTTCTGGATCAGTCGGCTTCAGATATAGTCGATACCGCCAACAAGACCGGCGCAAAAGTTATAGGGCCTATTCCGCTGCCGACCAGAATTAATAAATATTGTGTTCAGCGCTCACCCCATATCGACAAAAAGTCGAGAGAGCAGTTTGAGATGAGAACCCATAAAAGACTTCTCGATATTATAGAGCCGACTCAGCAGACAGTTGATGCCCTGATGAAACTGGATCTGTCTCCCGGAGTGGATGTCGAGATAAAACTGTAGCATAGGAAATGGTAAGAGCCATGTGTAGAGGATTGATAGGGAAAAAACTGGGGATGACGGTTGTGTTTTCCTCGGAAGGCAAATATGTGCCGGTAACTGTTGTAAAGATCGGACCATGTACTGTAACCCAGATTAAAACCGGCGAAACGGACGGATATAATGCTCTTCAGCTCGGATTCGGCGGGAAAAAGAAGATTCGCGTACGCAGGCCGGATACGGGACATCTGAAAAAATGCGGGCTTGAATCCTGTGAAATAATCCGGGAGTTTTCTGTTGAAAACCCCGGAGAATATACGCTGGGCCAGGTATTAAACGCCGGTATCTTTAATGTCGGCGACCGGGTTGATGTAAGCGGCACCACCAAGGGACGGGGTTTTTCGGGTGTAATCAAGCGTCACGGATACAGCGGGGGCAGAAAAACCCACGGAAGCCACTGTCACAGGATTCCCGGTTCCATCGGAGCAAGCGCCTGGCCTTCAAGGGTATTAAAAGGGAAAAAGCTTCCCGGACATTACGGCAATGAAAAGCAGACCATGCGAAATGTAGAGATCGTTGATATAAGAGAACAGGATAATCTGATATTGCTGAAGGGTGCGGTTCCGGGGCCTAGATCAGGGCTGATTTCAGTATGCAAGCCTAAGATTTCGAAAAAATAAGAGGATTGTACCGGGGCGTAATGCCTGATAAAAAGGGCTTATAAAAAGTAAATTGATTGGGACGAGATTATGTCGATTATAGATGTTTACAATATAAATGGGGAAAAGGTTTCGCAGCTTGAGCTTGCAGACAGCATCTTCAATGTTCCTGAAAAACCGAGCGTACTGCATGAAGTTGTTATAATGCAGCTTGCCAGCAGACGCGCAGGGAGCGCTTCCGTAAAACACAGGAGTGATGTGAAGGGAAGCACCAGAAAACTGTACAAGCAGAAAGGCACCGGCAGGGCGCGAAGGGGTGATATTAAATCTCCCTTGCTAAGAGGTGGAGGTTCTATTTTCGGGCCCAACCCGAGATCATATTCCTACAAGGTTCCCAAGAAAATAAGAAAACAGGCTCTTAAAATGGCTTTGAGCAGTAAGACTCAGACCAATAATCTTCTTGTGCTTGACAATTTGGAACTCGAAAAAGCCAGGACAAAAGGATTTACGGCCGTTCTTGACAATCTTAAGATCAAAAAAGCGCTGATAGTAACCGAAAATTTGAATGAAAATCTTGAGCTTTCATCAAGGAACGTTCCCGGTATCAAAGTGATGAGATATGAAGGCCTGAATGTTTATGATATCCTGAAATATGAAAAACTTATTCTGCTTGCGACTTCTATAAAGGGTATTGAAGGGAGGTTAACGGCATGATCAGATATGATGTTATAAAGAGGCCTCTGATTACCGAAAAAAGCACGATTCAGAAAGAATCGAACAATCAGCTCACTTTTGAGGTCGACCGGAAGGCCAACAGGGTTGAAATCAAGAAGGCTGTTGAAAGCATTTTCAAGGTCAAAGTTGCAGGGGTCAGAACAATTCAGGTTATGGGAAAATTCAAACGCAGGGGCCGGATTCTGGGAAAACGCAATGATTACAAGAAAGCCGTTGTCAAGCTTATGCCCGGCGAGCGCATCGAATTTTTTGAAGGAGTATAGATTCAGGTAAGAAGTCGTTTTCCGACCTTTTACTAAAGTATTATTGAATTAGGAGCTTAACATGGCTGTAAAGAAAGTAAAACCGACGTCTGCCGGAAGACGTTTTCAGGTTTATCCGTCATACGAAGAGGTCACCCGCTCTAAACCGGAAAAAAGCCTTATTAAGGCCGCGAAAAAAAGCGGGGGCCGCAATGTGCACGGGCGAATAACCAGCAGGCACATAGGCGGCGGGAACAAGCAGCATTACCGGATGATCGACTTTAAGCGGGACAAGACAGGTATTCCCGCAAAAGTTGCAGCAATTGAATATGATCCCAACAGAAGCACAAGGATTGCGCTGCTTCATTACGTCGACGGGGAAAAACGGTATATTCTCGCACCTCTGAACCTTGCAGTTAATGATACGGTGATGTCGGGTCCGGAAGCCGATATAAAACCCGGCAACACGCTGCCTTTGAGCAATATACCGCTTGGTACTTATATACACAATATTGAGCTTCGTATCGGAAAAGGCGGGCAGATTGTAAGAAGCGCCGGAACATTCGCCCAGCTGATGGCAAAGGAGAGCAAGTATGCGCTTGTGAAGCTTCCCTCCGGAGAAGTCAGGATGATACTGCTGAACTGTAAAGCTACAATAGGGCAGTTAGGAAATGTTGTACATGAGAACATTTCTCTCGGGAAAGCCGGACGCAAAAGATGGCTCGGAAGAAGGCCGAAAGTCAGGGGAGTTGCCATGAACCCGGTTGATCATCCTATGGGCGGCGGAGAAGGACGGTCTTCAGGCGGACGCCATCCGTGCAGTCCCTGGGGCATGCCGTCAAAGGGTTATAAAACAAGGAAGAATAAGAGAACAAGTTCTTATATAGTAAAAAAGCGTACACAGAAATAAAGTCAGGCTTTATATATCAGTAAGCCGGTTTTATAAGCGGGAGAATATATGCCACGGTCGTTAAAAAAAGGTCCATACATTGAGGAAAAATTGATGAAGAAAGTTCTGGCTGTTCATGAAAGCCGGGGCGGCAAGGTCATAAAGACATGGTCAAGGCGTTCGACGATTGTGCCTGAAATGGTCGGAGTTACAATGGCGGTTCACAACGGGAAAAAATTCCTGCCCATTTTCATCACGGAGAACATGGTCGGGCACAAGCTAGGAGAATTTTCTCCCACCAGGACTTTTTACGGGCACGCCGGCGACAAGAAAACCAAACTGAAGAAGTAAGAAGAAGATAGAAAAGGGAATATTTGCTATGGAGGTTAAGGCTTTAGCAAGATATATGCGCATTTCTCCTCAAAAAATCCGGAAGCTCATTGGCTCGGTGAAGGGGAAAAAGGTGGAAGCGGCTTTGAACGAGCTGAAATTCATGCCTCTCAAGTCGGCAGGAATTGTTGAAAAGGTAATAAGGTCTGCCGTTGCGAATGCCGGCCAGAATCCGAAAATTGACGTGGATTCGCTGGTAGTCCGCAATATTGTTGCAGACGAAGGCCCTTCATTGAAACGTTTTGCAGCGAGGGCTCGCGGCAGGGGAACACGCGTATTGAAACGAACGGCACATATTACGGTCACTTTGGCTGACGGTTCGATGTAAAAAGGAGGAAAAAGCTTGGGTCAGAAAGTAAATCCTATCGGGTTGAGATTGGGTATAATAAAAACATGGGAATCAAGATGGTATGCCGGTAAAAATTATGCAGGTTATATACTCGAGGATTTTAATATCCGGAAGTTTCTCAAAAAGAAGCTTAACCATGCGGGCATTTCAAGGATTGAAATCGAAAGGTCGTCCAAGCGGGTCAGACTCCGAATCTTTGCATCGAGACCAGGAATTATAATCGGCAAAAAAGGTTCTGAGATACTGCAGCTCAAGCAGGAGCTGGAGAAGCAGATATCCCATGAAGTTATGATAGATATCCAGGAAGTCAGAAAACCTGAGATAGACGCGCAGCTGATTGCGGAGAGCGTTGCCCAGCAGATTATAAAAAGAGTTGCATTCAGAAGGGCCATGAAACGGGGAGTTGCCTCAGCCATGAGATTCGGCGCAATGGGTGTTAAGATAATATGCTCAGGCCGTCTCGGGGGAGCTGAAATGGCAAGGCGGGAATGGTACCGTGAAGGCCGCGTTCCGCTTCATACTCTTAGAGCCGATATCGACTACGGCTTTACGGAAGCACTTACTACTTACGGCATAATAGGAATCAAGGTTTTTGTTTTTAAAGGAGAGATCCTTAAAAAAGATCAAATCGAAGCAGGCGTCAGATAAAATGACGGGAGAGATAAGCAGATGCTGAGTCCCAAAAAAGTAAAATACAGAAAGCAGCAAAAAGGAAGAATGAAGGGCATTGCCGGCCGGGGATCGAATTTGAGTTTCGGCGAATACGGATTGCAGGCAGTAGAATGCGGTGCGGTTAACTCCAAGGAAATTGAAGCCGCGCGTGTTGCCATGACAAGGCATGTAAAAAGAGGCGGCAAACTCTGGATAAGGGTATTTCCGGATAAGCCGATAACAAAAAAACCTGCTGAAGTTAGAATGGGAAAAGGAAAGGGCGCTCCTGAAGGATGGGTTGCAATCGTCCGTCCGGGAAAAATTCTCTATGAGATGGAGGGTGTCACAAAGGAGCTCGCCAGAGAAGCGCTCAGACTTGCATCGCACAAACTTTCAGTGAAAACCAGATTCATAGACAGGAGCAATATATAAGATGAAAGCGAGTGAGATTAGGGATCTGAGCCGGGAAGAGAGACTCAGCAAACTGAATGAACTGACTGAAGGCCTGTTCAATTTACGCTTTCAGAATGGAATCGGCCAGCTTGAAAGTTCCGGAAAAATGGAGCTGACCAAGCGTGAAATTGCACGGATAAAGACCGTTATCCGGGAATCCGAACTTATAAAAAAAGATAAAGAATAATTGCTGCCATGAATAATAGAGGAATGAAAAGACAATTGGTTGGGACTGTCGTAAGCGACAAGATGGATAAAACTGTTGTTGTCCGGATTGAAAGACTGGTCAAACATAAATTTTACCATAAATACGTCAGAAGACGAACTAAATTTGCCGCCCATGACGAAGAGAATTCTTGCAAGCCCGGAGATAAGGTTATGATTACCGAATCGCGGCCTCTCAGCAAGACAAAAAGATGGCGAATCAGCAAGATCGTTGAAAAAGCTGTTTGATTTTAAAGGAATATTGAAATGATTCAGGCAGAGACTAGATTGACGGTGGCAGATAATTCAGGTGCCAAGGTGGTTTATTGCATTAAAGTCCTCGGCGGTTCTAGAAGGCGGTATGCAAGCGTCGGCGATATAATCGTCGTATCCGTGAAAGAGGCCATTCCAAATGCAAAGGTAAAAAAAGGCGAGGTTTTAAAAGCCGTTGTGGTGCGTACCAAAAAAGAGATACGAAGGCCGGACGGATCGTTTATAAGATTTGACGATAATTCGGCGGTTTTGATTACACCTAACAAGGAGCCTATAGGAACGCGAATCTTCGGCCCGGTTGCAAGAGAACTGAGGGCGAAAAAATTCATGAAAATCATTTCGCTGGCCCCGGAAGTATTATAGTCTAATCCCGCTTGTGGAGAAACGGTTTATGATAGAAAAGAGATGTGAGATCAAAAAAGACGATAAGGTTAAGGTTATAGCCGGTAAAGACAAGGGTAAAATCGGTAAAGTGGTCAGGGTTATAAGAAAA
>CAZOEH010000206.1:0-5732 GCA_964578785.1 uncultured Desulfonema sp.
AGTATTCTGAGGGTGATTCTTAAGGTATTCGAGCCTGTTCAAGCCGTTGATGTATGCCTTTGCGCTTGCCGTTATTATGTCCGGGTCGGCTCCCCTTCCAAGGGCGATAAGCCCGTTTTCGCCAAGACGAACCGTTACTTCACCCTGCGCGTCGGTTCCGCCGGTTATCGCGCTTACGGAAAATCTAAGTAATTCCGAATTTGTCCCCGTCAGGGATGCTATAGTTTTGAAAGCGGAATCTATCGGGCCGTTTCCGTATGCCGCGCCCTTTACCGATCTTCCGCTTATCGAGAGCTTGACGCTGGCCATCGGGAGAATAGTAGTTCCGCTTATGACATGAAGATATTCAAGCCTGAACGTGTCGGCTGTGCGGAGAATTCCTTCGGTTACAAGAACCTCCAGGTCTTCATCAACGACATTTTTCTTTTTATCCGCCAGTTCCTTGAGTTTTAAGAATACAATTTTCAGCTCGTCGTCCGAGAGGTCATATCCGAGATCTTTTAACCTGGATCGGAGCGCATGCCGCCCGGAATGCTTTCCGAGAACGAGTTTGCCTGCGCTCAGTCCGATGGTCTCCGGTTTCATTATCTCATAGGTCATCGGGTTTTTCAGAACGCCGTCCTGGTGAATCCCCGCCTCATGGAGGAATGCGTTTGCGCCCACGATAGCCTTATTAGGCTGCACTGTTATGCCCGTTATCATGCTGACCAGCCTGCTTGTCGGATAAATATATTCGGTTTTAATATTTGCCGACGCGGAAAGATAATTGGGCCTTGTATGAAGAGACATCACCACTTCCTCGAGGGAAGCATTTCCGGCCCTTTCGCCTATTCCGTTTATAGTGACTTCAGCCTGTCTGGCCCCGGCTGTTATCGCAGAAATTGTATTTGCGGTTGCAAGTCCCAGGTCATTATGGCAGTGAATGCTTAAGACGGCTTTGCCGATGTTCGGGGTATGCTCTATCACATATTTTACAAGGTCGTAAAACTCGGAAGGTATGGCGTAACCGACCGTATCCGGGAGATTGACGGTAGTTGCGCCTGCCTCGATAACCGCCTCAAAGACTTTGCATAAAAAATCTCTGTCGCTTCTTGACCCGTCTTCAGCCGAAAACTCGACGTCTCCGGTAAGAGTGCCGGCGTATTTAACGGCTTCAACCGCCTTGTTTATTACTTCCTTCCTGTTCATATTCAGCTTGTATTTCATATGGATGTCGGAAGTGGCGATGAAAGTATGAATTCTCGGCTTTGCCGCCTTCCGTATCGCTTCCCATGCGCGGTCAATATCAGCTTTGGAAGTGCGTGCAAGTGCTGCAACCCCGGCATTTTTTATTCTTTCTGATATTTTTGAAACAGCCTCAAAGTCGCCGTCCGAGGCGGCCGGGAAACCCGCTTCAAGCACATCTACGCCGAGCTTTTCAAGCTGCAGCGCGATTCTTAACTTTTCTGCTGTGTTCATGCTTGCCCCCGGTGATTGTTCGCCGTCTCTTAAGGTGGTGTCGAAAATATATATGCGGTCGCTCATTGAATTACTCCTTGTTTATCTTTGACGGCTTCGTAAAAAGTCGCTCTGCTGTGTTGCGCCTCATCTTTCGTCATTGCGGCGTACTTATATGTACGCCTCATTCCTCAAGATTTGCGCGCCTTGCATATCGAACTTTTTACTTTGCCGTCAGAAAATTGACTTTTTACGAGATTATTATCTTTGACGGTCCCGTAAAAAGTCCTGAATCCCGTCACTCCCGTGAAAACGGGAGTCCAGAAATAGTTGAAAAGACTGGATTCCCGCTTTCGCCGGAATGACAAACAAGATCAAATTCTCACTTTTTACGAAGCCGACTTTATTGATTCATGAATGTTTCGCCAGTTTATACTGAAAACTGTCGGCAAGTGCGTGCCAGCTTGCTTCGATGATATCTTCCGAAACACCTATGGTGCTCCAGATATCGTCCTTGTCCCGCGATTCTATGAAAACTTTTACCTTGGCGGCAGTTCCCTCACGGCCATCCATCACGCGCACCTTGAAGTCGACAAGGCGCATTGAATCTATGTCGGAATAAAACTTGTCGAGAGCCTTTCGCAGGGCATTATCGAGAGCGCTTACCGGGCCTTGTCCTTCGGCCGCTGTTATCTCTTCCTTTCCGTCAACGGATATCTTTATGGTCGCGTGCGCGGAACAGGGCTTGTCCCTGTCTTTTTCGACCGTAACCCTGAATGACTCGAGATCAAAAAGAGGTTTAAACTTGTCGGTATATTTTTCAAGCAGTATTTTGAATGAACCGTCGGCCGTATCGAACTGGTATCCTTCCTGTTCGAGCCGCTTTATCTCGGAAACGATTTTACGGCTGTCAAACCCGTTTCCTCCGAGCTCTATGCCGAGTTCCTTTGCCTTGTATTCAACATTGCTTTTCCCCGAAAGGTCGGAAACAAGTACACGACGGGTATTTCCGACAAGCTCCGGAGTCATATGCTCGTAAGCTCTCGGTTCCTTCGTTATTGCGCTGACATGCACGCCTCCCTTATGCGCGAAGGCGCTTTTCCCCACAAACGGCCTGCTGTTTAACGGTATCATGTTTGCCGTTTCAGCAACAAAACGTGAGAGCCTGGTCAGTTTTGCAAGATTTTCGTCCGAAAAACAGGGTCTCTTCATCTTCAGGCAAAGGATCGGTATAACGGAAGTCATGTCTGTGTTTCCGCATCTTTCTCCGTAACCGTTTACGGTTCCCTGGACCATAACAGCTCCTGCTTTCACGGCTGTTATTGAATTTGCAACCGCAAGGCCGCAGTCATTGTGAGCATGGATTCCTATCCTGACAGGCTTACCCTGTTTATTTTTAACGTGATATTCTCTGAGAACGTTTTGCGCGTCGGTTGCGGCAGATTCAATCTCAAAGGGGAGGGTGCCTCCGTTTGTGTCGCAGAGCGTAATGATATCAGCTCCTCCATCCACGGCCGCAAGAAGTGTTCTCAGCGCATATTCGCCGTTTGCCTTGTATCCGTCGAAAAAATGTTCGGCATCATAAATAACCTCGCGATTATTATGCTTCAGGAATTCAACCGTATCTCTTATCATTGCAAGATTTTCTTCGAGCGTATTCCCCATTATCTCTTCGATATGTAGATTCCAGCTTTTACCAAAAACGGTTAACACGGGTGTTCCGCTTTCGACAAGGGCTCTCAGGTTAGGATCATCTTCCGGGGAAATACCGGATCTCCTGGTTGAACCGAAGGCGGAAAGTCTGGAATTTCTGAATTTAGCCCTCTTTGCAAGATCAAAGAACTGTTTATCCTTCGGATTGGAGCCCGGCCACCCTCCTTCAATATAATGCATTCCAAGATCATCGAGCATTACGGCTATATTAAGCTTCTCATCGGCCGTAAAGCTGATATTCTCCCCCTGGGTGCCGTCTCTTAAGGTCGTATCGTATAAAAGGATTTGTTCCATAGTAATCTCCGGAAATATAAATAAATTTAGCAACTAATCAGCCACAGATCTACGCTGATCATCACTGATATTATTTCTTTTAATATCATTACTCAGGTTATTTTGACTGTAGGCTATCAGGCTGAAGGCTGAAGACTGTTAGTCACTGCCTGCAATCAAATAGCCTACGCCTGACCATATAATCTTTTTCCAAAAAATGAGACGTATGGGCTTACTTAGCTTCTATTCTGGATTCTGACTTCTGGATTCTGACTTCTGCGCAGTTACTAAATCTATTTTATCCTGTTTTCGGGCCGGAGCGACCGGACTGCGGCTCCCGCTTTCCACATTTCAGAATTTTTTATTACATCAAGTTCCTTTTGCAGCTTTTCCCGGTAATCAGGAGTGCTGTTTGCATCGAGAACCCTTTTTGTTTCTTTTCCCGATATCACGCTTTCGTAAAGGTCCCTGAAAACCGGTGCCACCGCATCGCGAAACTTGGGAGACCAGTCAAGAGCGCCACGCTGAGCGGTAGTGCTGCAGTTTGAAAACATCCAGTCCATTCCGTTTTCGGCTACAAGTCTTATAAGACTCTGCGTCAGCTCTTCTACGGTTTCATTGAAAGCTTCGCTGGGGCTGTGCCCGTGCTTCCTTAAAAGATCGTACTGGGCTTCCATGACTCCGGCAAGGCACCCCATAAGGACTCCGCGTTCACCTGTCAGATCGCTGTAAACTTCCTTTTCGAATGTGGTCGGAAAAAGGTAGCCCGAGCCGATTGCGATGCCGAGAGCTGTAATTCTTTCTTTCGCTTTTCCGGTGTAATCCTGATGTACGGCGTAGCTCGCATTTATACCGCTTCCGTTAACAAAGTTTGTGCGGACGGTGCGCCCCGAACCTTTGGGGGCGGCAAGAACGACATCGACGTATCCGGGCGGAATAATGCCTGTCTGTTCCTTGTAGACAATCGAAAATCCGTGTGAGAAATATAAAGCATCGGCTTTGTTGAGGCACTTCCTGATCATAGGCCAAGCAGCGACCTGGCCTGCGTCCGAAAGAAGATACTGAATTACCGTGCCTTTTTTTGCCGCATCCTCGAGCGGGAAAAGTGTTTTTCCGGGGATAAATCCGTCCGCTTTTGCGCGATCCCACGATCTGCCGCCTTCACGCTGGCCGACAATGACATTTATGCCGTTATCCTTCAGATTTAAAGCCTGCCCCGGCCCCTGTACTCCGTAACCGAGCACGGCGACAATTTCATTTTTTAAAAAGTTTCTTGCTTTCTCAATCGGATATTCCTGTGCTGTTATAACCTCTTCCTTAATTCCTCCGAAATCAATTAATGCCATGATTATCTCCTTGTTATATAGGTGGTTAGGCTGAAGTCTGAAGGCTGTTGGTCGTTGCGCATAGACCGGATCTTGATATAGTCACGCATATGTATTCCTACAGTCTAAAAGCCTACAGTCTATCTACCTTGGTTAAAAAATGTTTATTTTTAAAGTCATCTGAACAGGGCTACGGTGCCCGTTTTTGCCAGTTTCTTGATCCCCATCGGTTTCAGGAGATTTATGATCGCGGATATTTTCTCTTCATTACCCGTAACCTCAATGATAAAATGCTCCTGGCCGACATCTATTATCTTTCCCCTGAAAATATCTACTATTCTCAGTATTTCGGACCTCTGGCCGTTTCTCGCCATTACATATATGAGGGCCATTTCCCGCTGAACCGATTTCGGTCCGGCAACAGTGCGCAATTTAACGACGTTTATGAGCTTGTTGAGCTGTTTTTCTATCTGCTCCATTTCAAGCGCGGAAGACCTGGTGGCAATTGTAATCCTTGAAATAAGAGGATCAATCGTTTCGGCTACGCATAGGCTGTCTATATTGAATCCTCTCCCGCTGAACAGGCCGACCACCCTGGAAAGCACGCCCGGCTTGTTATCCACCAGCATTGTAAGCACATGTTTTTCGTCCGCCATAATTAAATTCCTTATCGTGTTTCTTTAATGTACTCGTAAAAAGTCATATGCGAACTTATCCCGTTTATCGGGGTTAAGTGAGCATATTAAGACTTTTTACGAGTACATCTTCAATTGTTCCGTTACGATCAGACAAGAAGCATTTCGGTGATTGGCGCCCCGGAGGGAACCATGGGATATACGCTTTCTTCTCTTTCGACCATAAAATCCATCACAACAGTTTTATCCGAAGCAAGACCCCGCTCAAGAACCGGTATTACCTCTTCCGGTTTTGTTGCTCTCAAACCCAGAGCTCCGTAAGCTTCAGCCAGCCGGACAAAATCCGGAG
>CAZOEH010000207.1:0-5729 GCA_964578785.1 uncultured Desulfonema sp.
CTCAAGCCTCGACCTGTCTGATGCGGATACGCTGTTTTCAGGTATCCTTGCCATTTTCGCCACAATCTTTTCCACATCGGCCGGATGTATCTTTTTCCGGTGCGTTGAGCCGGAAAATTTAACAAAAGCTCCGGCCTCGTCTATGACATCGATAGCCTTATCCGGGAGATACCTGTCGTTTACATGCTTTGCCGAAAGTTCGGCTGCCGCTTTCAGGGCCGCATCGGTATATTCAATGCCGTGATGCTCCTCATAATTTAACTTGAGCCCTTTCAATATCCGGATGGTTTCGGAAACCGTCGGCTCCGGAACCTCTATCTTTTCGAAGCGGCGCGACAATGCCCTGTCTTTTGTAAAGTAGTTTTTATATTCCTCATAAGTCGTCGATCCTATGCAGCGCAGTTCGCCTGTTGCAAGAGCGGGCTTTAAGATGTTTGATGCGTCCATGGAGCCGCTGCTGGTCGCTCCGGCCCCCACAATTGTGTGTATTTCATCTATAAAGAGAATGGAGTTTTTCTTTCCCTGAAGTTCCGAAATAATCCCTTTCATCCGCTGCTCAAAATCACCCCTGAATTTCGTGCCGGCAAGAACCGATCCGATATCAAGAGAATAAATACGGACATCTTTGAGCAGGTCAGGAACTTCTCCTTTAAATATTTTCTGCGCAAGCCCTTCGGCAAGCGCGGTTTTTCCGACTCCGGGATCGCCGACAAAAACAGGATTGTTCTTTCTTCTCCTGCAAAGAACCTGAAGAGTTCTCTCTATTTCAAGATCACGGCCGATGAGCGGATCCAGTTTCCCGTCCGCAGCCATTGTGACAAGGTCCGTCGTAAATGATTCCAGAAATTCGGATTTCTTTTTCTTGTCCGCCTTTTCGGTTTTGGCAAATCCGCCCGGTCCTTCCTTCAGTTCGGTTTTCGGAATATCATGGGATATGTAGTTAAGGACATCCAGCCGGGTAACTCCTTCAAGCGTAAGGAAATATTCCGCGTAGGAATCCTTCTCTTCGAAAATCGACGCAAGGATATCCCCTACTTCAACCTCCTGTTTTTCTGCGGAACGGGCGTGGTTAAAGGCTCTCTGTATGACCCTCTGGAATCCGGTTGTCTGCTGTAAAACATATTTGACGCCATCCGGAGCCGCCTCTACTCGCATCCTGAAGAAATTTTCAAGAGAATTAAAGAGATTTTTTACATCTCCGCCGCAGCTTTCAATTATCTCAACTCCCGCGGTGTCATGCAGAATCGCATAAAGCAGATGCTCGGTCCCCACATATTCATGGCGCCTTTTTTTTGCCTCCTTTACCGCAAGGCCAAGTGTTGCGCTAAGTTCTTTACTAATCATTTATTCTACTCCTCTCAACTGTACATCTTAACGGAAAACCATTTTCGCGGGCAATGGCATGCACGGAATTCATCTTGGTCTCCGCCACCTCCAGGGTATACAAACCGCATATCCCTGTCCCCTGCCGGTGCACATTCAACATAATAAGAATCGCTACCTCCATCGATTTCTGAAATACCGTCATAAGTATCTCGATAACGAAATCCATGGTCGTATAATCATCATTATGAAGTATCACCCTGTACATGGGAGGTTCCTTTACCTCATCCATAACATCAGACAGGGCGCTTTCTTCAATTTCAGGACTTATATTATCACTCATAAACCGCTTATTCTCAATAACACTATTGCAAATTCTTTAAGAACTACTTTCTAATAAGATTTTGCGAGAAAGGGGTCCAGGATTCAAGTATTCATGTATTTATTTTTTTAATAATTTTATCGTGACTTTCAGCATCCGCTCAACCTACTCGATATCTTATTTGAGGTTTTGACAAACTTTCCCTTCACTTGAATCAAGGTAATCCTACAATAATAACGATTCCCGGAAAAGTCAAAACCGCGGTATCTTTTGATGTTTTCGTAAAAAGTCGTAATATGTTCTCTTAATGAGCTTTTTGTGGATTTTGAAATCACTTCGCTAAATCACAAGAACTCGGGCTAACGCCCTCAGACAGCTTGTGATTTTAACGCTCAGTAATTTAAAAATCTATTTCCCAAAAATCTCAAATCCGTTCACATATGACTTTTTACGAAGTCGAATTTATTTTATTAGTTTACTTCTCGTAAGTCCCGCGATTCAGGCAGGCAGTTTCACCGTTTTTCTCTTCCAGAGTTTGTAAATAGCAGGATACACAATAAGTTCCAGCAAAAATGAGGTGATAAGTCCGCCTATCATGGGAGCCGCAATACGTTTCATTACATCGGTTCCGGTTGCACTTGACCACATGATCGGCAAAAGTCCCATGAATGCGGCGGCAACAGTCATCATTTTGGGGCGTACTCTTTTCACCGCGCCGTGGACTATGGCCTCATCCAGCTCGCCGATATTATTTAACATTCCCGCTTTTTTTGCGGAATCGTATGAAAGGTCGAGAAAAAGGAGCATGAAAACGCCTGTTTCCGCATCAAGGCCTAAGAGTGCTATCATCCCGACCCATGCGGCTATGGAAACATTGTAATCCAGAAAATAGAAAAGCCAGATAGCGCCTATGGCGGAAAAAGGAACGGCCAGCATGACAACCATGGACTTGAAGACTGAACGGGTGTTCATGTATAGAAGAATAAATATCAGAACAAGTGTAATCGGGACAATTACCTGAAGGAGTTCACGTACGCGCAGCATATTTTCATACTGACCGCTCCACTGCAAAACATATCCTGTAGGAACGGAAAGCTTTTTTGCAACCTCTTTTTTGGCTTCCGCGACATAGCTTCCGATATCGCGGCCTGCGATATCAACATAAACATATCCTGTGATAAATCCGTTTTCATTGCGCAGCATTGAAGGCCCGTTGACAATCTCGATATCTGCAAGATGCGCCAGAGGTACCGATGCCCCCATAGGGGTTGAAACAAGAACCCGCCCAAGCCTGTCTACATCGTCGCGGAGTTCGCGCGGATATCGCAGGTTTACCGGATAACGTTCACGTCCCTCGATAGTTGTCGTTATGTTTTCGCCCCCGATCGCGCTTATTATTACCGACTGGAGTTTTTCAATGGTCAGGCCGTAACGGGCAAGCTGATCCCTGCGGGGTTTAATATCCACAAAAAATCCTCCTGCAACACGTTCGGCATAAATACTTCTTGTGCCGTGAATATTACGGACAATATTTTTAAGATCGGACCCGGATATTTTTATGCCGACAGGAGTGCGTACTCCGGTGGAAAGCATATCTATACGCGCCTTGATCGGCATGGTCCATGCGTTCGTCACTCCCGGAATGCGCAGGGCAAAGTCCATCTCGTGAACCAGATCTTCCCATGACATGGTGTCAGGCCATGCCGGACGAAGCATTGCCTTTAAAAATCCCGGCGCCCACGAGGAATACCATCTCTTCTTAGGCCTCCACTCGTTTTCGGGCTTCAATATGACAGTCGTCTCCATCATGGAAAAAGGCGCCGGGTCGGTTGATGTTTCAGCCCGCCCCGCTTTTCCAAAAACTCTTTCCACCTCGGGAAATGATTTTAACACGCGGTCCTGTGTGGTAAGAAGTTCCTGTGCTGCCGTAACCGAGATCCCGGGCAGGGTTGTGGGCATATACAGAATACTTCCCTCCTTCAGGGGAGGCATGAATTCAGATCCGAGCTTGAAATAAACCGGTACGCTTACGGCAACTAGCAAAACCGAAGCTGCAATAACGGACTTGGGGTGCTTTAACACAAATCTGCAGACCGGTTCGTAGACTTTAAATATAACCCTGCTGACCGGATGGCGCTCTTCAGAATAATATGTGCCGACAAGTGTTTTATTAGCAATCCACGCAAACCATTTCGGCCTGAATACAAAAGGATCTATCCTTGTAAAGAGCATCCGCATTGCTGGATCCAGCGTTATGGCAAGGATAGCTGCAATTGCCATAGCAAGCGTCTTGGAATAAGCCAGAGGCTTGAATAACCTTCCCTCCTGATCTACAAGGGCAAAAACCGGGAGAAATGCAACCGCGATTACAAGGAGCGAAAAGAAAACCGAAGGGCCTACTTCCTTCAGGGCTTCCAGACGCACTTCGTGGAAATCCCCTTTTTTCCCGTCCGCCTGCCAGTGGTAAATCTTGTTATAGGCGTTCTCCACCTCGACTATCGCCCCGTCAACAAGTACACCTATGGATATCGCTATGCCGGCAAGTGACATTATGTTTATATTGATATTCATAAGATACATCGGGATAAATGCGATAAGTACCGAAATCGGGATGGTGGCAATAGGAACAATGGCCGAAGGAATATGCCAGAGAAAAAAAAGGATAATCATCGACACGACAATCATTTCTTCAGTGAGCTTATCCTTCAATGTTTCAAGTGCCCTGTGTATAAGATCGGAACGGTCGTAAGTAACAAGTATTTCAACTCCCTTTGGAAGGGAGGGCTCAATATCTTTTATCTTCTGCTTGACCCTGTTTATGACATTGAGGGCGTTTTCCCCGTGCCTCATCACGATAATGCCGCCGACAGTATCTCCCAGGCCGTCAAGGTCCGAAACACCCCTGCGCAATTCAGGGCCCAGTTCCACTCTTCCTATATCGGAAAGAAGCACCGGAACTCCGCCGGGACCTGTCTTTAAAACTATTTTTTCAAAATCACCGGCAGACCTTGCATATCCGTGCCCCCGCACCATATATTCGGCCCCGCTCCATTCAAGGAGCCTTCCCCCGACTTCATTATTAGATTCCCGTACCGCTTCCGCAACTTCATCAAGGGAGAGACCGAAAGCGGCGAGGCGGTTCGGCTCAACGGTTACCTGGTACTGCTTTACAAAGCCCCCGATCGAAGCGACCTCGGCGACACCCTGTACCGACTGCAGCGCATAACGAAGCGTCCAGTCCTGGTATGAACGGAGTTTGTCAAGTGAATGGTTTCCGGAATGGTCTACAAGAGCGTACTGAAAAACCCACCCGACTCCCGTGGCGTCGGGCCCCAGCTCGGTCTGAACGCCCTGGGGAAGGCGCGACTGGATTTTGGAAAGATATTCAAGAACTCTGGAACGAGCCCAGTATATGTCGGTTCCGTCCTGGAATATCACGTAGACGTATGAAAACCCGAAATCGGAGAAACCCCGTATGGCTTTGACTTTGGGAGCGCCAAGAAGGGCTGTTATTATCGGATAGGTCAACTGATCTTCAATGATATCGGGAGACCGGTCCCACTTTGAATATATGATAACCTGGGTATCTGAAAGATCCGGAAGCGCGTCAAGACGTATTATTTTCAGGGTATATACGGCGACCGCCATGAGTATCAATACGCCCATTATAACAAGAATGCGGTTCTTCGCGGAAAATTCGATAATTTTTTGTATCATTTGCTCCCTCCGCCTCCCGCCGCCTCAAGAATCGCGGCCCGTACCCGTGATTCGGAATCAAGAAGGAAATTTGCCCGGACAACAACCTTTTCACCCGCCCTGACCCCTGATATTATCTGGGCGAAACCGCCGCTGCGATACCCGACTTTAACTTCCCGCGGCTCGAAACGATCTTCCCCGATACTCACAAAAACAATCTGGCGAAGGCCTGTATTCATAATTGATGAATCGGGAACAACGACCGCAGCTGAAGTATCGATCTTCATCGAAACATTAACATACATTTCAGGCTTTAATGAAAAATCGCTGTTTTGAAACTCGAATCTAGCCCTGAGTGTGCGGCTCTGCGGATCGAGATAAGGATAAA
>CAZOEH010000208.1:0-5724 GCA_964578785.1 uncultured Desulfonema sp.
GGATCTTATTTGTTTTTATTCGAAAGTCCCATGTCTCTTGCGGCCATAAAGTTCGCTCCCAAAGTGCCGGTTTGATGTGTGGATAATCTTCATGGTTTTCCACTCTTCAATGTTTTTGCCTGTCATGCCTGCCCCGGAAAGATCATTTATCTTCTTTCCAAGGCCCTCCGGGCGGCCAAGACTTGTCGAAGCGGGCATCTTTCTCGATTGCATTGATGACGGGATGTAGAAATGTCCCTATTTTTTCCATGATCACTGAGAAATCTTCCAATATATCTGAAAAATGAGCTTTCTTCAGAAACGCGGCCCATTCGGTTTGTTTCCCGGCAAGGTTGGCAAATTCTTTTGCAAATATTTCTGTCTTGGAAGTAATAGCCGTTTTTCTGCGTCGGCATGTGGCGGTGATTGCTTCCTGTAAGCTTAACCCCTGAAAGCAATATGTCCGGCTCAACATCCAGATATCATAAAAATCCTTCATCCGACTGTTCAGAGTTGCCAGATCCAAAGAGGCTTCAAACTTCTCCGCTACAATTGTCTCTGTGCTGTATGCCCTTACAACGGGCGGCTCCATATCAAGCAACGTGGGAAAGGTCATTTCTATCGCGGCAGGAATTACTGCATCACCAAACCCCACGTCAATCTGCATAGGCATCCTTGCTTTGCCGAGATAGGCCGTAAATTTAAATCTTAATCCAGGATAGTCGGAACGCTCCGACATAACCTCAATGTTCAAATTGTTAAATTCATAGACAAGTCCGTCATTAATTGCCAATTCTCCAATTTGCCGAATAGCCCGAGAAACAACGTCCGGATCACCGTTCATCAGTCCCAGAAAATCAACATCTCTCGTCGTTCTTGACTGAGGGATACCCATCCCTACGAGCAGAAATCCCCCTTTAAGAATGAATCTTTCTTTAAAAGAAGACTGTGAAAGTCGATAAAGAAAACGCTCAAGCCCATACTGGATCAATAAAGAGTGAAAAGGCTTTCCGCTTTGGCGGGCCATATGTAAGAGTCTCTCTTTCACAGAAGCTGAAATATTTTTCATGAGATCATGGCCTGAAAATACGGCATGACAAGCTTCTCAACTTTACATATCTTCGCGTATTCCATCAGCTTGGCCAGGCTTGCATCACGCTGTTTAAGATAGTCCCGAGCCGCCTCAAGAGCGACATCTATCCCCACCGTATTGCGCCAGCGGAAACAGTCAATCACGGTTTTTGGCGCATCGTAAATAGGGACTTCCTGCTCCATAATTCGGTGAATTCCGATACCCGCCTGGAATGGCGAATTGCTGTAATAGATGACCCTGACCGGGGGATAGATTATTTTTGGTTTTCTTGTTTTTCTTTCTATAGCGATCCAGATTTCATGAGGAATCTGCGTCGTCAAGCCGTGGAAAGAGAGGGCCGAAATAAGACAGATGATCCCGTTGGGAACAGCCTTGGCAACCTCAACAAGATTAATCTCCGCCGGGATATCCATATCAGCAAGCCTGTAAATTCCCCGGGTAGTTGAAATCAGCGCCCCTTCATCGCGGAGGCCATATAGCGTCCTTCTGTGTATTCCCTGTTGAAATGCCTCATGAGTGCGGATGAATCCACCCCGATTCTGGATAATGCCGATTGCTTTTTCTTTAGCGCTCTTCATGGAGGCATGGTACATAAACGTCGGCAAATTGTCAAGTCTGCCGACATATTTTGACCATAAATATGATGTAAACTATCGCGCGAGGTATCGATATGCACGGTTCGCGGCCATAAAGAGTGCGACCGATGTGCCGGTTGGATGTGTGCAGAGTCTTTATTATTTTTTTTCCTTGTTTATTAAATCGAGATTTGAGGTTGATACCGTTATCCAGCGCCTTTCTCCAGGAAATATGCGAGTTTGATCAGTGAAAAGACGAAATGCTCAGGTAGTAGTCTCCATCTACAAGGTAACAATACAAGAGATTAAGCAGGAAATTAATGATAACGGTTTGAAACAGAGTATATAGGTCGAGCTAACCCATGGCGTTAACAATGTCAGCAAGAACAATAAGAAGAAACGTTCTGGTTAGAGAAATAATCATAAAATCAGCACAGTAAGCTGTCAGATTAAGTAATTTGCTGCTATCTTACACCTGACTTGTAGAGAAAGGTTTTTTATAACATTCGGAGAAACTGTTTGATATTATTGAAGGCTGGGTGATTGAATTGAAAATATCTATCTTCCCTTTCTGATTTTTTGCAGGCAATGCCGAGACTTAAACAAGGTGTGTACCTCGATGCTAAGAAAGCGTGAACTTTAGGCACAGCAACTGCCGCTGACATAGGAATCGTTTGCTCATAATTATTCATACACCTTTGTAAGTACTCAAAGTGAGCTATCTCCAGCCACTCCCGCGATGCCAGAAAGACACCCACTCTGGCCTTGGGCATGACATTTTCTGCTAATATTCGCTGTTTCTCTTGCAAACATTGAAAATATTGCTCTACACAAATCATAGCCGGATCATTGCTGACAGAATTTAAGCATACACTTTCAAGCATCCCTGACGTATTAGCATCTGGCACAATCATAGCGGTTACTTGAGGAGGTCCGGCTTTAGGACATAATGGAGAAGTTGGCTCAGGTAATTTGGCTTTATGTAAAGCACTACAAATACTTTGAAAAGCACCTTGCGGATCACTATCAGCGTCTCTGACTACGCCAATTGAAGTGATTTTATGAAATCCTGATCTTTTTTTCAGAATTGGGAGTTCCTTGGCGAATTTATCCGTGCCACCCACTTTAATTACTTGAACATAATTATCCAGACCTATGTCCGCTAACAATTCTGTGAATAAGTTGACTTCGTCCTTACCTTCGACCAGTAGTATCTTGCTTTTGGTAAACTCTTCAAGTTTATTGCATTCTGCCATTAACGTGTCTCCCATCCCATCTCGATGGTAGTTTGCAATTCATCCTGGTCAAGGGTCACGGTTTCGATAGTATCATCAGTATCACCTATTTTCTGAAGACGGTGGAAGCGGAAATCATATAGTTCGTTCGTAAGAAAAGCCTTGTGTGCGGCTTCAATACACTCCCAACTATGAGTAGTGGCAAATATTTGGGTATTATGGCGACGGGCTGCTTCGGCAATGACTTGCCAAATCTCCATTAAAATGGAATGGTGTAAACCATTCTCAATCTCATCTATGAGAACGACACCACCAGGAGCACTGGAAATGGAAAGTAGAATAGAAGCGAGGCCTCCTAAACCATCACCCATAACTGCAATGGGTAACATCTGTGGTAGACCGATATCACCATATATCATAGGGCCACTGGCACCGACGATAACACTCAACTGCTTTAAGCGAGGCTCAATGATTTGTAACACCGGTAGTAGATAGTGAAGGCTTTTGGTCATTTCCAATTGCCCATATCGGATAGCGTTTTCCTGTAAACTTGGGCGACGGCGGCCTGATAAGAAGATCCCTGGAAATAAAGGCTCAGCTATTGATGGTGGCAGGTTGATACCTTTAGCTCCAACTTGCAATATGACCGAGTATTCCCTATTGGTTATATCCCTATACGAAAGATGTAGTGCCTTGGCCAACCCCCCGCTTGTACCCGCATCCGCCTTAACTTGAGGGGTTCCACCAAATGGGAGAATAGTGGATACCCTATCAAGCTCTTTTAGAGTTGTGCTGATTTGCCCGCCATTCTCCAGCTTACCGTGAATGGATATACTCGCTTGGCTATCAAGGTTGTGAAATAGGTGGCTCCATAATGATTCGCGGATCGCTGCAGCCTCTCCTGCGAACATTTCCATTCCGCGAAAAGCATTGATCGATAGTATAAGGCTAATATTCGTATTTCCCACGAGCAAGAATATGATTTCAAGCAGGGATGACTTGCCTACGTTGTTTTTCCCGCCAATGAGATTCACCCTCTCCAACGAGTCTATCGTGAAATCTTTTAAACAACGATAGTTCTTAATTGAAATTGTGGTGAAACGCCGGCCATGCTCTTCGGATTTGCCAATAATATGCTTATGTTTGTTCTCGGGAGTATTTTTTCTTGCCATAAAAGTTAACCTTTCCCTAATTCGTACAAGCCGGAACCTAAAATATAACTCCGGTGAATATAAATAATCAACTGACTTTATTCTTTATCATAATCACTGAGAAAACAACATTATTTATTTCTGTTTGAAAGCAAATATATTTTTCAAGGGCAACGTTTTACTGACTTCAGGAAGAACCAAATGACCAAATAATCTATTTGCCAGAACGCACCGGGAGCGCCCGGTAGCAGTAGGAGAAATACCGGGGATCCCAGAGCCACCCGCCAGAGAGGAAATCGAAGAGGGCCGCCACGGAACCGCGTGTCTCAGAAGCCCAGGGGCAACATGCAGATAGCTGAATCAATTGTGTTGCTTTATAACGCTTGTTGCTGTCATACAAACCCGCCAGCTCATTCTGCGTCGGCATCCGCCAGTCCGTATAACCGCCGCCGAGATAATTTTCGCAATAGCTCCTGGCGTCCGCCCAGTTTATACTGCTCCCGTTGTCTTTTGCAGCCCACATCAGGTTCGTTTGCTTGTCCAGGACTGTTCCATTGCTGTAGGCGATGAAACGCCCATCTCTGGCCATCTCCTCGGCCGTGGATTGAGAGGATCTCGCTCCGGCAGGCCTATCCACAACTACCGGTTCCGGAACTTTTGCTGCTGACTCCTCAACTTTTTCTCCGAGAAGCTTTTTTGAAAGTTTCCTGGTTGAATCAAGAAGCTCGTCAAGCTCACATTTGCATTGTTCCGCAACAGAAATCTCTATCTTGCCCGTTTTAACATTTATTAACTGAAGCGTAATGAAGTAAGTTTTACCCACCTGCCCCACAGATCCACTGACTATTTTCCCAACGCCAAGCAACTGCCCTGCCTCCACTTTGCATTCCTGGGCCACGCAGCCGGAAATTTGAAATTTCTGCTCTTTGAGTATATTGTTCATATTACCGCGGTCAATTACTTCATACTTGCCGGACCGGGAAAGTTCGTGAATTACATTATCCGTGAGCGGACGCGGGATGCCCTTATCGCCGGTTGTTACTTCAAGATCAAAGACGGCTATGTAATTGTCAACAGTCTTTATTTCGGGATTGTTCTTCTTTTCGGCGGCCAAAGCGCAGGATACGGTGAGGATAAGAAAGAATAACACAAATAGAGCTTTAATCGATGTCATCATAGTAAAGCCTCATTGTAAGAATGTTGCAGGAATTACATCACAAAACCAGAACAGTCCCGATTTGAATATCATAACTTGTTAATTTGTCAAAATAAATTTTCAGTAAACATGGAAAGCAGGATTGAAGCTCAACGCGGAGTAAATTTTGAAAACACTTCACTTTAGCCAGACGAGAAAAATATCATCGATGATCTCGATTAAAATCTTGTCCTTTTATCAAGATTGTCAACTTGTCGATAAAAGGAAGATCGGCAGTATTAAACATGTTATCTATATATCAACAGCGGGCAGTTGCTTAGATATTAAAAGCTATTGAAAATATAATTGTATGTTGAACTTGGAAACTATTTTGAATTGTATAACCAATGGTGGTGGCATCAAAGCCTTGACAAGAGAGCATCAGATGAAGTTTACTGGATAAAACTGCCTACGAAAGAGACAGCAGCTTGAACAAGAGCAGCTTATCACTTAAAAAACCCTTTATTGCTGTTCAAACAATCCTGACCGCCGCTTT
>CAZOEH010000209.1:0-5720 GCA_964578785.1 uncultured Desulfonema sp.
TCTCTTTTCGAGTTTTTCAAAGATCTCTTTTCCCTTCATGTAAGCCTCTTCCCACCTGCTTTCAATCACTGAAAGCTCACCCTGTATGTACTCCTCTCTTTCTTTTATTTCAGCAGGAATTTTCGGTTCGTCGTAACGCCTTGCGGAACCGGCCATAGTCTCGAGCAGTGTCCGCGCCCTTGCAAGCTCTGAAAAATAGAAGGCGGAAGATGCCGGATCAGGGCCGTACGGCCTGAAGATATCATCCTGGGTTTTCCCGCTGATGGAAAGATCGGAGAGCACGGCAACAAGTGTGCGGTAAGGAGTTATATGCCTCACGATCCCGCCTCCTGCAAAAAACATCTCTTTCGCGCCCGACTTCTGCCGAGTCTCTTCGGCTATAGACACCGCCTTCAGGAGCTCCTGCGAAGATTCCGCGAGCAGCCCTTTTCCTTTAAGTGCCTGCGCGTATAATGTGTGGTATTGCAGGAAAGAGAGGCTGCTCTGGTTCCATTTCGGAGTCATCTCCTTTAACAGAGAGAGCGCTTCGTCGTACCTCCGCGAAAGAATGTAAAGATTGACGAGACCCTGTCTGCTTCCGATTCCGGAATACAGCTCTTCAGCCGTCTTAAAATCTCCAGTTTTGAGATAGATATTTCCAAGGTCATTCAGCGCGCTGAAGTTGTCGGTCTTGATCCTTGCGCCGATTTTAGTCGATTCCGACAAATAATGGATAGCTTTTTCATACATGCCCATTTTTGAATAGGTTGCGCCTATGTTGCTTAAAGTCATGGAAATTTTGTGTTCTCTCTGAAGAGGCATGTCGATTTCAAGGGAGTTGAGATAATAGGAAAGAGCTTTATCGTAATCGCCGAGAGCGGCATAAACATTTCCGATATTGTTCATCGTCGAGGCGATCATCGGCGCCTGATTCATTTTTTTTGCGATACCGAGGGCCTTTTCGTAAAGGGCAAGCGCGGTGTCGTATTTATTCAAATCCTCGTAAAGCGCGGCGATATTGTTCGCGGTAAGATGGGTCTCGTTGTCGAGGCCGAGCTTTGCGGATAAATCGAGAGCCTCCCTGTAATATGGAAGAGCCCTGTCATATTCCAGTATTTCGGCGTACAGATCCCCGAGCGTAACCAATGACATTGTCCTGTGCTGCGGCAGATTATTTTCGCCCGAGATTTTGAGCCCCTGTTCCAGCATTACAAGCGCGTCCTCATACCGGCCGAGCCGCATATACGCTCTTCCGAGATAATTGAGGTTTGAGACAACGCCGTAGCTGTCTTTGAACTCCATGCATATCTGTAAGGCGTTTTTGTGCAAAAAGGCCGCGTCTTCGTACTTCCCGAAAGCCGACATGACGTTTCCGAGATGAAACATGGCTATTGAAACCGATTTTCTGTCATTTAAATCCATGAAGATCTTCATGGACTCGTCTATGCTTAAGAATGATTTTTCAAGGGCTTTTTCGAATCTTCCCGTGTTTGCGTAATATAAGAGACCCTGGTGCAGGAGAGCCGCAGCAGTGAAGCTCCGGTCATTTATGTTTTTCGCAGCGGCAATTGACTCCTGATAGCACGAAAGAGCTTTATCCGCGTCTCCGAGCCTCTCGTATGTTTTTGCCATGTTGAGCCGGCTTTCAGCGATACATTTGAGGTTGTTCAGCTCTTTGCACAGCAGGAAGGCTTTTTCATAAAAAGAAAGCGCTTCGGTATAATTGCCTGAATCATAGGCTTTTTCTCCCGAGGCATTAAGATTATCAGCTCTTGCCGTGCTCATTGCCCCGGATGAACCGGGTATCGCCGGTCTTTGACTGTTCTGCTCCCTGACTGTGTTATCGGGCATCGGGCGTCTCCGCTGCATTCTTTCCGCGGAGCCGCCCCGGTCCGCGGCAAAAACAACCGCGCTGCAAAACAGGAGAAGAACAGCTGGGATTGATATGATATATTTTGATTTAAAATTGATTTTATTCATTCTTTATCTCCTTTGCGGCTACCTGTATCCGACGCACTCGTTGGAAGTCTTAATATGCTCTCTCAATGAGCTTTTTGGGGATTTTTAAATCACTTCCCTAAATCACAAGAAGGTTTGGGCTGACGCCCTCAAAGCCTTGTGATTTTTAACGCTCAGTTCTCTAAAAATCTGTTTCCCAAAAATCTCAAATCCGTTCGCATATGACTTCCAACTGGTTCCTTAAATTTGGCGAGTTCGTTGGAAGTCTCTCTGCTGCATTGTGCTTCATCCACGTCTTTATGATTTATTTACGAGTTTCTCACATTATGAGAACGGAGAGAATAGGGAAAAGATCATGGCAAGTCAAGAAGCTCATACATAAATTATCTTGACCGGGATTAACATGTATGTAAATTATCGATCAAACTGCAAAAAGGTTTCGGTATAATAAATGGATAAGACTGCCCCCGGCGGAGTTTATCTCTGCCAGGTAAATGAAAATATATCCTGCGGCGCATGCTGCGGTTTATATAATATTCCGGATTTGACCCGCGAAAAGCTGAGCGGAACGCTTTCCGAAAGAACGGAGGCGTTTATGAAGGTTCCGCGTGAAATAGACGCTATTCTTGAGTTCGGGAAGAATGTATTGCCGGAGGAAAAGAGAAAGCGGCCCTTTCCGGAATTCCATCACTGCCCGTATATCGGGCTTATCGGAAAAGGGCGGACGCGTCCCGGATGCCTTCTGCATCCTGAGTCCTGTGGAAACAACGGCGTCGATTACAGGGGGCTCGGTTATTACGGAAGCATGACATGCAATATCTATTTCTGCCCCTCTTACACGGAGCTTCCTGTAAACTACAAGAGAATTATCCGCGGATCTTCGCAGGACTGGTATTCCTACGGGCTCATAATAACAGAAACCGCCCTGATAAACGCCTTTTTATCCGAAACGGAAAACCGCATCGGAAGAAAAACAGAGGAAGCAGATATCTGCCGGAATCCGGATGTTGCATCTGCTGTAAGAGAATTTATAAATTTAAAGATCTCCTGGCTTTTCAGACCTCAGTCGGCTACGCCCGCCAATTATTTCTTCAAAGACAGGCTGTATGAGAAAATGAAAACGGATTATGCCGGGATAAATCCTGATTCCGTCTCTTCATGTCATGATGCGATTTTCGGGGAATTCTCTTCATCCTTCAGGTCGGATGAAGAGGTCAGGAAAGCAGGAATGATTATTGAGTCGCTTTGGAAACGATTTGAAAAGGGAGCGGATAATTATGGGGATTGCTGAAACAAAAGCGCTGATGAATGCCGCCCTCGGGATAGAGAAGGCGGATCTTGTCGTATTGAACGGAACACTCCTTAGTGTTTATACGGGCGAGTTCATAGATAAATGCTCGGTTTCCGTTAAAGGTGAAAAGATAGCGTATGTGGGAGGAAAGCCTGAGGAGTGCATCGGGAAGGAAACGATTGTAATAGATGCGGCGGGCAGGACGATTATCCCCGGACTTATAGACGGTCATGCTCATATTGCGTGGCTTTATAATGTATCAGAATTTTTAAAATACGCGATACCGGGCGGGACTACCACCATAGTAACCGAATCGATGGAGATTTTTCCTGTCGCGGGATATGCCGGTCTTCTCGATTTCCTCGATTCTTTGCAGGATCAGCCGGTCAAAATATTTGCAACAGCTCCCGCTATGGTCTCGATAAGCGGTTCGGCGCGAGGCGTTCCGGTAAAAACGATAAGAAAGATCCTTGCGAGAAAGGATGTACTGGGGTTGGGCGAAACATACTGGCAGTCTCTTCTGCAGGATCCCGATTATCTCCTCTCATCCTTTGAGGAAACGCTTGCCGCGGGGAAAAAACTGGAAGGACATTCCGCCGGGGCGGGTGAAAAGAAGCTCGCCGCATACGTGGCTGCCGGGGTAACATCATGCCATGAGCCGATAAATGCGAAGGAGGTTACGGAGAGGCTGAGGCTCGGGCTTTGCGTCATGATAAGGGAAGGAAGCATCAGGCGGGATCTTGAAACGATTTCAAAAATAAGAGAAACGGGCGTCAGCCTGAGAAGACTCGCTCTTGTGACCGACGGCGTTACTCCGAAGGATCTTATCGAAAGAGGCTACATGGAGTATGTTGTACAGAAAGCCATTGACTGCGGCTTTGATCCTGTGACTGCCGTTCGGATGGCTACACTTAATGTCGCCGAACACTTTTCCATAGATAACATAGTCGGAGGAATAGCTCCGGGCAGATATGCCGACATGCTTATTCTTCCCGACCCGAAAATAATCAGGCCGGATTATGTCATAAGCAAGGGGAAGATCGTGGCTGAAAAGGGAAAACTGCTTGCGTCCCCCAGAGTACACAGGTTTTCCGGAGAAAGCAGAAACAGCATAAATCTTCCGCGGACACTGAAAGCATCCGATTTTGAAATAAGGTGTGAAGAGAAGGGTGGTGTTGCGGAGGTGAGGGTTATAGATCAGATAACCGATCTTGTAACAAAGGAGGCGAGAATTACAGTTCCTCTTCCTGACGGGAAAATAAATGCCGATACCGGCCTTGATGTTATAAAGGTTGCAGCCATGGAGAGAAGGAACAATACCGGCAGAATATTCACCGGCCTCCTTAGAGGCTTTAAAATGAAATCGGGCGCCATTGCTTCGAGCGCTGCGTGGGACACGGCCGATATCATCGTCGCAGGCACGGATGATTCCGATATGGCTTTTGCAGTGAACAGGATCAGGGAGATTCAGGGCGGCTGTGTGGTTTGCGACAAGGGAAAAATCCTGGCGGAACTTCCGCTTCCGGTCTTCGGGATCATTTCCGATACTCCCGTCGATAATCTTGCAGCACAGATGAAAGAGATAAACAGCGCCGCCGCGGGTCTTGGGATCCCGTTTTCCGATCCCATGCTTACGCTTGTCACGCTGACCGGAGCCGCTATTCCGTATTTAAGGATATGCGAGGAGGGGCTTGTAAATCTGAAAGACGGGAAGCCCGCGGAGCTCTTTGTAAGATCAGATGTACCGGCGCATTAATCAGGCCATGCAGCGGACGGATGCCGGCGGCTTACGCCTCATCGGTTAAAACCAATTTATCCGGTTTCAAGATCATATATTTTCCTCACCGGGGAAAGGGAGTATGCTCAAACACACAATCTTTTCATCCTTGATTGAGCGGCTTCTTTCCTGTATATTTACTTAAATTTCTTGAATACTTTATTTTATCTGAAAGGATCGCAGTCATGCCCCCGACAATAACAAGATATCCGAAAGAAGTTATTCTTAAAAACCACAGGGAGGCTATTTTAAGGCCTTTGGAAGGCGTCGACAGTGAGAAACTCGCTGAGTTCTACAGAAGTTTGCATATCTCATTCCGCTGGTTTTTAAAAGAGGACCCATGCGATGTTTGCGTGATAAAAAAATGGATCGACAACCAGAAGGAAGGGAAGGCTTTTTCTCTTATCGCCGTTTATGATGACCGGATTGTCGCCCACGGAACGCTGTTGCAGAGGCCTTACGGCGGAAGAAGGCATGTCGGGCGTATAAGAGTTATGGTCGCAAACGATTTCAGGAATCAGCAGCTTGGGACATGGATCGTATTTGACCTGGTCAGACGGGGAATGGAAATGGGACTTGAGAAGATAAGAGCCGATTTCGTCATAGGGCTGGAGGATTCGGCCATCGAAGCATTTAAGAAAATCGATTTTACCGAGGAAGCGGTTCTTAAGGATTATATCCAGGATCAGAGGGGAAAATACTACGACTATCAGA
>CAZOEH010000210.1:0-5718 GCA_964578785.1 uncultured Desulfonema sp.
GGATATCATTATGATAGGAGAGATGTGAGCCATTGAAACCGCCCAGAATGCTGTTCAGGCGGATATGACGGGCCATCTTGTTCTTTCTACGCTTCATACAAATGACGCTCCTTCATCTATTACTCGGCTTATGGATCTGGGAATACCCCCTTTTTTGATTCAGGCCACACTGGTTGGGATTTTGGCTCAGCGGCTGGTCCGCAAAATATGCTCGCATTGTATGGAATCGTTTGAAATGGAAAGTGCCGAGTTGATCGCAATGGGACTTGAAGTAGGGAGTAAAAACCGGGTGAAGCTATACAGGGGAAAAGGATGTATCAATTGCAGAGGCACTGGATATTTTGGAAGGACTTCCGTATTCGAGGTTTTGCCCTATACTGAATCTGTAAAGAAATTGACTACCGCCGATACCGATTTGCATAAAATCAGAACAAAAGCGAAAGAAGAAGGGATGGTAACTCTCAGACAAAATGCAGTAAAAAAGCTCCTCAAAGGAGTAACCACATATCAGGAAGTGCTGAGAGTAACGTGGGAACAAACATAGAATTATGTATTAGAAGATCATCTACGGAAGTCAAATAATCACTGCAAAAAATTGAATAGGAATCGGATTTAGGGCCGTAATTAATAGCGGCTCATAAAAACGCAAGATATAAAAGAAACTTGAAATAATGTTAATTTCAAATTATCATCCCTATAGTCGTAAAAATGGTTCGTGCAGAGATTGGTATTAAGTTAAGTCTGATCCGAGGAGATTATGAACAAAAAATATATCATAATAATCATATTGTGTGTACTCATCGGGGCCGGTTACAATATTTATAGAAATCGCTCTACACAGGATGAGTTGCTTAGACGTAATGAAAACGAATATTCGCGGATCGCGGAAATCGCAAACAAAAGTCCGAAAGCAGGGCTTTCAGAGATGGGCAGGAGCCTGGAAAAATATTATGCTGAAAAGAAGAGTTATCCTCCAAAGCTATCCGACCTTTATCCCAACTATCTGGCGAACAAGCCACTTATTGAAGAAGTTGCATGGGAATATGTGCCTGGTAAAGATAACTTTTCGCTGACGAAGTCTGTGATTGTCGATGGACAAAAGATGATGGCGTCAATAGATAAAACTCTAAAACCAATATCCGGAGAGAGAATATTGGTTGCAACAACAAAAGAGGACCCGGCTTCAGCGAGTCAACAATTTGTTGTTCCCGGTGTTTCTGATTTAGCGGCCAGGCTTGATTCTGTAACTCTTAAAGATGAAAAAATAACAGAGGTCCGCCTTATTGAACCTGAATTTGCATTAATCAAGGATACTGAAATTGAGTCGGGTTTTGAAAATGAAATGAGCCGGAAATTTCTTGTCTGGAAAGACGACAGAGGTGTTAAAGGATTTGGAAATATTCAGTATCCGTATATACCGAAAGTTACAATTTATAACGAAGGAAGACGTTATGATTTGCAAAGATCTTCTTATGGCCGGCAAAAGCTTGTAGCTTCAGATGCTGAAAATTGGATATTCAAAAGAGATCTCGATGCTGTTGCTGCAAATCAAAGCAGGGAACATCTTGTCTGGAAAAACAGAAACGGAACTCTGGGTTTCGGTAATTTGCAGTATCCTGAAAATAAAGATGTTGTTTATATCAACGTTGGCGGTACATGGCAGAAAACTGGGAGCTGAACCGAAACAACGAGTGCTAACCCCGCGAAGGTCCAGCCAATCAATATGGCGAGCGGACTTTCGGCAGGAAGCTTCAATCCCGGAGGAGGAAGGGACATATGAAAAAAAATCTTTTATACTGTATTAACAAGACAAACGGAGATAAAGGTTTTACGATGTTAGAGCTTCTAATTGTCATCGGAATTATAAGCATTCTTGCGCAAATCGGTTTCGATTTATATATTGATTACAGAGCAAAGGCATTTAATGCTTCGGCGATTAATGACGGCAGGCAGCTCCTGAATGTAGTTATGAATAACCTGGTATCCTTTGATGATGTGGATTACACCCATGATGAGAATGGCGGCGGCCGAATAGGCGCTGTCGATACAAACGGTAATCCCAGAGAGCCTGTATTATTCTTATCTCCCAGCGTGAGGGCCAGGATAGTCGGAGACAATGATACCTCCGGCAATGGCTATATGGAAGCACATCTCTACAGCGTAGGTGGAACAAGTGACCCGTCTACGCCCAGCGGGAAAAGAGAATTCTATTGCCTTGTAGATGAGGTTGCAGAGGAATCATACTTTTCACTCGAATAAGCGCAGTTATTTAAACAATAATCGCCGATTAAGTCTAAACGGAAGGTCGAATCCGCTTCAGGCAAACCGGAGCTTACTGCGAGGGTCTTCATATAATATTGCTATTTAACAGGGCTTCTGATTTTTGTACCTACGTTGATGTTTTTATCGGATTTTGCTACGTGGACAGATGAGGTTGTCTGTTCGGTAGAAAGCACAAAAACCTTGCCGATATCAACCGGGTCAAGATATGTTTTTTCTTTGATATCCGGTGAGATTTTTTTCTTCTCCTGGTAAAAAATGCTGTAAAACTGACCGGGTTTTACACCGTCTGCTTCACCCTTGTCTATATAAGCAACCATGTTGTCGCCGATTAATTCTCTCTTTTCTTCTGAAGCTATTAAAGTCCCTTCAATTCCTTTCACGCTTTCAATAACAGGTATGTGTGAGGATTTCGGTATATAAGGCATCAATAGATCGTTAATTCCGATCTCCTTAAAGGATTTTATTACTTCTGCAATAACATAGAGAGGTTCCGTTTTTTTTATTTCAACTATGCCTGTCAGGTAATGTTGATATCCGATTAATTCTTCTGTTTCCTTATCGATAAGTGGGTCAAGCGTCCTATATACAGTGTATTTTGTTCCGGGAGTAAAATTTGAATTGCTTTCCGGCTTTATGTATACAAGATCTCCTACGCTTATCAAAACTTTGTCGTTTTTGACATTAAATATTGAACCATTAGGAGTGACAGGTTTTTTTCTAACAAATCCTATGCTGTCTATAGCTGGATAATTGTAGTATATCACAATTTTTTTAACAGCTTCTTTTGATTGTACAATACCTTTATTCTCTTCCATCTTTTCTTTTTCGTCTTTAATCAGATCCGTTTCCTTGTTGTAAAAAAGACGAAGCTTATCACCCGGATTAATAATATGAGGATTTGATATATGCCGGTTTTCTTTCCAGAGTTCGGGCCATAACCATGGAGAATCTGAAAATCGCTTCGAAACATCCCAAAGAGTGTCTCCTTTCTGCACCGTGTAATAAACCCCGATTTCACGTTCAAGGGTATCCCTGCTTTCCTGGGCAGATAGTCTGGCTGGAAGAACTATTAATGAGGTCAATATGCAAATAGAAGCCAAAAAATTATAATATTTTAAAATATTCAGCATAAGATGCCTCGACTTGTTTTGCAGGTTAAATAATTGTTGTTACGTTACCTTCCTGTAACTAAATATTATTGCTCAGCATTGTATATAATTCTTATTCTGAAATCGCTTTTTTGTCAAGTATTTAAGTTAAAATCGAGAATTGAAGCTTACCGCAGCGAGCAACAGGAGCAGCGGAAAGCTGATTAGGTTCAGTAATTATTTCATTTGCCCGGAAGTCCGGCGCAATAAATTATAACTGATGATCCGCATAAATACGGAATAAAAAAAGTCCCTGTGCATTTATGCACAGGGACTTTTTCAGATAGCATGACTGTTATGTCTAAATTACATCATTCCACCCATTCCACCCATTCCGCCCATTCCGCCGTGGCCGCCGCCACCGGGCATTCCTTCCTGTTTCGGTTCGGGTTTATCTGCGATCATGGCTTCTGTTGTCAGCATAAGGGAAGCTACGCTTCCTGCGTTCTGAAGAGCGAAGCGGACCACCTTTGTCGGGTCTATAACTCCCGCTGCAATCAGGTCTTCAAAAGTATCCGTTTCGGCGTTATATCCGAACGAACCTTCACCGTTCTTGACTTTGTCTATTACAACAGATCCTTCCTGGCCGGCGTTATTTGCAATTTGCCTAAGTGGCTCTTCAATCGCCCTCATGACAACCTTGACGCCAAGTTTCTGCTCCGACTTGATTTTTATCTTATCCAGAGCATCAAGGCAGCGAACCAGTGCTACTCCGCCCCCTGGAACTATACCTTCTTCGACAGCGGCGCGGGTTGCATTCAAAGCATCTTCAACGCGGGCTTTTTTCTCTTTCATCTCTGTTTCGGTTGCAGCGCCTACATTGATAACAGCAACACCGCCTATCAATTTTGCAAGACGTTCCTGAAGTTTTTCACGATCATAATCGGAAGTAGTTTCATCAATCTGGGCGCGGATTTGCTTTACGCGGCCTTCAAGAGCAGAGCGTGATCCTGCGCCGTCGACGATTGTTGTATTATCCTTGTCTATTGCAATTCGTTTTGCCTTGCCAAGATCTTCAAGGGAGAGACTTTCAAGCTTGATTCCAAGGTCTTCTGATACAACCTGGCCGCCTGTAAGAATTGCGATATCTTCAAGCATTGCCTTTCTTCTGTCGCCAAAACCGGGGGCTTTTACGGCCGCAACATGGAGTGTTCCTCTCAACTTATTGACAACCAGAGTCGCAAGAGCTTCGCCGTCCACATCTTCTGCGATTATAAGAAGCGGTTTTCCCATTTTTGCAATCTTCTCAAGAATAGGGAGAAGATCTTTCATGTTGCTTATCTTCTTCTCGTTGATCAGAATATATGTGTCATCAAGAGATACGGTCATTTTTTCAGGGTCGGTTACGAAGTAGGGAGACAGATATCCGCGGTCAAACTGCATTCCTTCAACAACCTCAAGAGTTGTATCCATGCTTTTGGCTTCTTCCACAGTGATAACGCCTTCTTTCCCAACTTTATTCATTGCTTCGGCTATGATATTTCCTATGGTTTCATCGTTATTTGCCGAGATTGTGCCAACCTGTGCTATTTCCCTCTGGTCTTTGGTCGGTTTGCTCATTCTGTGTAGTTCTTTTACGGCTACTTCAACGGCTTTATCGATGCCCCGTTTTATTGCCATCGGATTGTTCCCGGCTGCAACAAGTTTCTGCCCTTCTTCATAAATGGCTCTTGCAAGAACGGTTGCTGTGGTTGTTCCGTCACCAGCCATGTCACTTGTTTTGCTTGCAACCTCTTTTACCATCTGGGCGCCCATATTTTCGAACTTATCTTCAAGTTCAATCTCTTTGGCTACTGTTACGCCGTCTTTGGTGACAGTCGGTGATCCCCATGATTTTTCAATAACAACATTTCTTCCTTTCGGACCGAGAGTAACAACTACCGCATCGGCGAGAGTCTGCACGCCTTTTAACATCGATTCGCGGGCTTTCATATCGTATTTAATAATTTTAGCACCCATATTGATCTATCCTCCATTTATATGTTTATCGTAATTAAATTACAGTTATTCAATTATTCCAAGCACGTCATCTTCCCGCATAATAAGATATTCATCGCCTTCGATCTTAACCTCTGAGCCGGAATATTTGCCGAACAGGATTCTATCTCCTTTTTTAATATCGAGCGGAATCTTTTTACCGTCTTCGCCGATCTTCCCGTTTCCAATCGCAATTACTTTTCCTTCAGCCGGCTTTTCCTTGGCTGTATCGGGAATAATAATTCCGCCTTTTGTAGTTGTTACTTCCTCAACACGCTGTACTAAGATACGATCATGTAATGGTCTAAGT
>CAZOEH010000211.1:0-5711 GCA_964578785.1 uncultured Desulfonema sp.
GGATAGACCCCGATAAGAAAGCACAAAAACGAGGTCAGGCCCATGGCCCAGAGCATATTGGCGGGCGGCTCTTTCGGCTTGAGCCCGCAATCTTTTCCAAACCAGGCAAAATACGGAAGCTTCAGACCAACCGAGAGGAAAGTGCCGACCGAGGCCAGAAGCAGCAGTACCATGAGTAAGGGATGATGGGCCTCTCCCGCTCCGGCAACTATCATGGATTTGCTCACGAATCCGCTGAATAGAGGAAAGCCTGATATGGATATTCCTCCGACGACGTAGAATATCAATGTCAGCGGCATATACTTATAGAGGCCGCCCAGTTGATTAAGTTTGGATGTTCCCGTCATCATGAGCACGGAGCCGGCTCCCATGAAGAGCAGCGCCTTATAGAGAATATGTGCATAGGCATGTGCGCAGGCTCCGTTAAGAGCCAGTTCAGTTCCTATCCCGACACCCGCCACCATGTATCCGACCTGGCTTATTATGTGGTAGGAAAGAATGCGCCTCATGTCATTTTCAATTGTGGCGTAACAGACCCCGTAAATGGTCATGGCGGTGCCCATTATGGCCAGAACGTCAAAACCGGGAAAGCCTCGGGCCAGCACATAAACAGCCGTCTTGGTCGTAAAGGCGCACATGAAAACCGCGCCTGTGACAATGGCCTCGGGATAGGCATCCGGAAGCCATGCGTGCAGAGGAAATACCGCGGCATTCAGGGCGAAACCGGAAAGGATCAGGTATTCGGCAAATCCGGCTCCTGCTTTGGGAATAAGCTCAAAGGCCATGCTCCCCGTGTTTTTATAGTGCAGAAAGATTCCGGCGAGAAGCAAAAGGCCGCCGAATATATGCATCAGCAGATACCTGAATCCAGCCTTAAGGGAAGCCGGTTCCCTGCGGAACCATATCAGGAACGTCGATGCAAAGGCCATCATTTCCCAGAAGATAAAAACCGTAAGATAGTCCCCGGCAAAGATTACGCCCAGTGAACCGCCCACATAAAGAAATGAGGCTATATGCTGTTCGGCCTCAGTAACATGGAGCCCGTACAAGATACCTAAAAAGGCCATCAGAGTAAAGACGTGCGCGAATACCAGACTCAGGCTGTCCACCCGGCCCATGATTATATTGAACCCCAGATAGTTTATCTCTCCGTACACTCCGGTGTTCATTGAAAGAACACTGTAAAAGGCCAGAGCAGGCACTATCAGCAGATAGATCTGCCTGATCCTGCCCCGAAGCGCCGGGATAAGGAAAGCTCCTAATATAAATAACAGGGCCGGATGAATGAAGTTATTCATAGTAATCCTCTTTTTTCATCAGCACCGTATGTGAAAGCCCTTTCATTATGCGGATCAGAAGAACGCAGCAGACAAGCCCGAAAACCGACCAGAATCCGGGTATCTTGTCTCCGAAGAAATGGGCTGCGTGGCGGGGCATAAAAACATCAAAAATTACCGTTGCCGCCATAAGCAGATAAAGAATCCGTTTCAGGGTCTTAAGATTATTCCGCAGATAGTCTATGATATTAACCCAGTTCATGACAATAAAACCGCCTTTACCATATCCATTAAATATTCAGGATCCATGGCTGAAACTATGTTCATAAAATAGTCCGGATAGATACCCATAAGTATGGAGAATATCGCCGTTATGAATAACGGGACTACCATGAAAGCCGGTGCCTCATGAAGGCCGTTGCCGTGATGCGCGCCCGGATCACCTTCCTTCGGCTTGAAAAATACCGCCCTCAAAATCACGGGGAAAAAATAACCGGTGTTTAAGATCGTGCTTGTCAGCAGAACTATCAGGAATACATTCCGGTGTGCCTGAAGCGCCCCTATGCCGATATACCACTTTGAGACAAATCCGCAGACCAGAGGAACACCGATCATGCTTAAAGCGGCTATGCTGAAGGCGGCTATTGTAAAAGGCATCTGCCGGGCGATTCCGCCCATTTCACTTATCTTCTTTGTATGAAGAGAGACATAAATTGCGCCGGCACACATAAAAAGTGTTATTTTGGAAAAGGCATGGTTGGCAATGTGAATCAGGCCTCCGGTTACGCCGCTTGGGGTCAGAAGGGCTACGCCGAGAATCACATATGAAAGCTGGCTGACTGTGGAATAAGCCAGCCTGGCCTTTAAGTCGTCTTTAGTAAGGGCAATCACCGAGGCCGCCAGGATGGTAAAGGATGCCGCGTATGCCGTAGGAATTCCCAGATTTAGGGAGTTGAGCAGCCCGACACCGAAGACGGAAAGCATGACGCGGCTGATACAGAAAACCCCGGCCTTAACAACAGCCACTGCATGGAGCAGAGCGCTGACGGGTGTCGGGGCCACCATTGCCGAAGGAAGCCAGTTATGAAAAGGCATGATCGCTGCCTTGGCAAAACCTGCTATATAAAGGATGTAGGTAATTGTAACAAGAGTCGGGTCGGCGGTCTCCGGAAAAATCCCTTTTGTCACGCCGGAAGGAGCGAAATCAAGGGTTCCGGCCAGAACATATGTCATGATAACCGCCGGAAGCAGAAAGGATTTGGCCGTTCCTGTAAGATAGACAATATATTTTCTCGCGCCCTCGTATGCTTCATCATCCTGATGATGGGCTACCAGGGGATAGGTAAATATAGTGATGACCTCATAAAAGAAATAGAGGCTGAAAAGATTCCCTGAAAAGGCCACCCCGACGGCGCCTACTATAGCTACCGCGAAACAGAAATAATAGCGGGTCTGGGCATGCTCCTTAAGGGACCGCATGTAGCCGATATTATAAAATGTTACCAGTATCCACAGAAATGAGGCTATTGTTCCGAAAAGGAGTCCCAGCGCATCCACCCTGAATTTTAAAGATATGCCGGGCAGGATGACAAAGGGCGTATACTCGAGGGCCTTGCCGGCAAGCACAAGCGGCGTCATGGAAAGAACGGTCAGGAAAGTTGCCACTGCGCCCAGAACGGACCAGGCCTCCCTCAGATTCGGCCTTTTGGGCGTAAACATGATCAGCAGGGAAGCCAGAGCGGCGATTAAAACGGCTATTACCGGCCGTATTGATATAATGGTTTCTACTGTTTCCATTGGGGTTATAACATCTATCCTTTCAATTGGCTGACACTGTCGGCCGTGATCTTCTTAAATTTACGATAGACTGTAATAACAATACTCAGGGCGATGGCCGCCTCGGCAGCGGCGACGCCCATGATAAACAGAGTAAATATCTGCCCTGTAGACGGATTTCCGGACAGGAACATATTAAAAGCCATGAAATTGAGACCGGCCCCGTTTAAGATCAGCTCGGTCGCTATAAGCATGCCGATGAGGCTGCTGTGCTGCAGTATCCCGAAAATCCCGATACAGAACAACAGAGCGCCCAGGATTAAATAAGTTATTAGACTTTCCATCTTTTAATTCTTTCTCCGGACAAGGCCTGCTATCATGATGGCGCCGACAATGGCTATGGCCAGAAGCAGTGAGATCGTTTCAAAAACCAGAAAATAGCGCGTCAGCAATTGCTGCCCCAAAGTCTTTATGGACCAGTCACGGGATATGTCTGCAACAGGACCCCAGTCGGCGCTTAAGATCATTTGTGTCATGACAATGAAAGTGACCAGGCTGACAAAAAGTGATGTAATAACTTTTATCAATCTCCGTTTCGGCAGCTCAAGCTCAAGCGCCGGGGAGAGCATGATGGCAAAAATATAGGTCATGCAGATGGCGCCGACATATATCAAAAGCTGCATCATGGCCACGAACTGACTTCCCAGAAAAAGGTATATTCCGGTTATACCCAGCATGGCCAGAGCGAGCCCCAGTATGTTATGCACGATATTCCTGGGAACGACTGCCAGCAAAGCTCCGGCAACCGTAATTCCCGCCATGAGCCAGAAGGCTCCCCGCGCCACCATTACCGGAGATATTATGTCGGAAATAGTGATCATCGTCTTTCCTCCAGCCTTTTCATAATATCAATAACCCCGTCCCAGCGCGAAAGGCATGCAAGCTCATATTCATGTGAGAAGGTAAGGGTTTTTTCCGGGCATACATCAACGCACAATCCGCATAGGCTGCATTTGGTAAAATCAATGTAATATTTTCGCCCGTATTTCCTCTCCCCGGCCTTTTCCTTCTCCCCCTGCACCTTAATGACATGAGAAGGACAGGTGCGCATGCATAACCCGCAGGCTATGCAGTGATGACTTTTAGTGTCATCAAAATAAATGGCCTCGATATGTCCCCGGAAGTTTTGAGTCATGGTCAGCTTCCGGCGCGGATACTGGACTGTAACAATCGGCATGAAGAGCCGCTTTAATGTGATACCCATACCGATCAAAAGACTTTTTGATCCTGTAAGGATCTCTTTGATGTATTCTTTTAATCCGGACAATGAACTCATATTCAAAGCACCTTGAGAAGAACGGCTGTAATCATAAGGTTGAGAAGCGCGGCCGGGATCATGAATTTCCACGCGAAATTCATAAGCTGATCGAAACGAAGCCTCGGGAATGTCCACCGCACCCAGATGATTACAAATATAAGGATGTATACCTTGACCATGAACCAGATCAGTCCCGGGAAAAACGGCCCGTGCCAGCCGCCGAAAAAGAGCACCGCCCCCATGGAGGCGGCAATAAACATATTCGTATATTCCGCAAGGAAAAACAGAGCGAATCTCATGCCTGTGTATTCGGTATGGAAGCCTGAAACCAGTTCAGACTCAGCTTCCACGAGGTCGAATGGCGCCCGGTTTGTTTCGGCAGTCGTCGAAATAAAGAATATAATTGCCGCAACAGGCTGATAAAAAATAAACCAGACACCGGATTGCGCCGCTGTTATTTCACTCATCTTGAATGAGTTGGTCATTATAATAATCGACATGGTTGAAAGCAGAAGAGGTATTTCATAGGCAACGTTCTGAGCTACCGCCCGAACGGCTCCGATCAGGGCGTATTTGTTATTGGAGGCCCAGCCTCCCATAAGGATGGATAAAACCGTGAGGCTTGAAAAGGAGAATATGAGCAGGATGCCCACATTCATCTCGCGAACCTGCATCATGGGGCTGAAGGGAATGACCACAAAGCAGACAATGGCCGGAATGATGATTATTATCGGGGCCAGCCAGAAAAGAAATTTGTCCGCAAGTTTCGGGGTTATCATCTCCTTGCCCATCAGTTTTACGGCATCTATGAGCGTCTGGAGTATTCCGTGAGGGCCGACTTCCATTGGCCCGGGACGAAGCTGTATATGGCCTGCCACTTTTCGCTCCAGCCATACCAGGAAAGCGGAATTGAGCGGAACAAAGATCAGGATGATCAGTATACCTATTACAGCCGCCGTCAGATCACGGCCGAGAAACCCGTAAATTTCTTTTATGATGGGAAGCTGAGTAATGTTCACCTGTCTATCTCCGGCACGACTACATCAATACTGCCAAGGGTTGCTATGCAATCTGCAATGAAATTTCCGGGAAGAATCCTGGTCAGCACAAACAGGTTTGAAAATGAAGGGGTGCGCACCTTTATCCGGTAGGGAATGCGTGACCCATCGCTTACGATATAGTACCCTACAGCGCCGCGTGCGCTCTCAAAGGCGAAATAACAATCCCCGGCGGGCGGATCAATAAAAAGCGGCACCTGAGAGCGGATCGGACCCTGAGGAAGGCCGTCCAGCGCCTGCTCGATAATGTTCATGCTCTGTTCCATTTCCGCCATTCTGACC
>CAZOEH010000212.1:0-5710 GCA_964578785.1 uncultured Desulfonema sp.
GCTCAGGCAGTTTATAATATTGGTCTTATTGAGGAAGCCAAAACAATTTATCAGCAATTATTAGAAAAAAATCACAACCAACCTGTCTATGCATTGAAACTTGCTGAGATTGATTATCAGCAAGGCAGAAATGCAGAGGATATTCATAAGCTTCTACAGCCCTATATAGGAGATAAAGGTAAAGCAGACCTTAGTTGCCTGTTTCTTGTTTGTGCGGCATATGAAGCTGAAGAAAATTTGAATATCGCTTTTTCAATACTCGAAGTTAATTATGACCAATTTAGCGAGCTTCCGGAGTTTCTGGCAAAATACCTTGATCTTGGTTTCCGGGCAGGAAAAGAAGATGAGACAAAAAAGGCATTTATCCAGCTTGAAAGATTGCGTAAAGCTGGGAAAAAGATTGATCATATATTTACATTGAAACCTATTGATGAATTGAAGGAGTGGATAAGACAACATCATGAGGAGATTAATAAATTCTATGAGAAATACCTGTTAGGCCGGATACCTCGTTTATTACTTTGTGATCGCTTTAACCGCCCGCTGTATTTAGATTGGGCTATTCGCACTCAAACGGTTTCATTAGCGCCTGACCCCAAAGAATGGAAAGAATTTACCCTATATGCAACCAACAGCCTTCGTGTTGGCTTAAAGGATCATCGCAGACAACTGATTTCTATCTCTGTTCCTGAAGAGATTGATGAAGTGATTATCGACTATCATGCGATGATAACGTTACATCAATTAAATCTTCTCGACGTCTTGGCAAAGAGATTCAAGAGGGTATATTTCCCTATGTCTTTATTGTTACTTTTAAAGGAAGATCAGAGTAAATTCTCTCATCACCAGAAATCAAAAGAAGAGACCTATAAAAAAATTCATGATCTAATATCTAAAAGCAAGATTGAAGTTTGGGAAGCCCCAACCGAATCGAAGTATTTAAGAGAGCCACTCCTCAAGCGCAATATAAGACTGGCTAAAGTTAAAGATGCTGCCTACCTTGATGCTTTTGTGAAAAAAGAAGAAATTGAAAGAATGGAGGCTATCCCTGTTATCAGGCTGGATCAGATTATAGATTGGTTATATGCAACAGGTGGCATTGGTGAAAACCGAAGACGAGAGTTGAAGGGCGAGAGAGATAGCAAGGGTTTTTTTCTTGGCGAACCTGCTCTTTTGCAGGAATACCGTTCCTATCTCATACCAGGCAAGCGTTTGTTGGTAGAACAGTACACCTTGGAATTACTTGACCAGTATCAGCTTATTGAATTGCTGTTGGATAAGAGCATTAAACTTTTTGTAGAAAAAATAACAGCCGATGAGATTTCATTTAAAGATAAAAACATTCAATTTATCAAAAATGTAGGAAATTGGCATAAGGAACTCGTTAATATTCTTAGGGTCCCAAACAAATTCATACCCGCCTCTCCTCAGAAATCAATCCCGAATGAAATTAAAGCTACGATTGACAGCTTGGAAAAAAAAGTCTGGTTTGAATCAATTGAGGTTGCTGAAGAAAAAGGGATACACTTGTTGACTGATGACCGATTTACTCAGATGTTAGGCATTGGAGGCAGGAATGACCGCCAGTTCGGCACAGATGCATTGTTGAGAGATCTTGAAATTAAAGGATATATAGATACTGCAAAATATGCCGATATGTTCCTGCAACTTTGCAAATGGCGTTATCGCTTTTTATTGCCTGATGTGAGTATACTACACTATTTTGCGCGAGAATATCAGAAGCATCCTCCAGGAGAACCGCTGCAACTTATCGCAAAATACGGCAGAGATTCCTTGCGGGACATGGGGCTATTTTTGGGGCTTGAGCCAACTGATCCGCCCTTGCCGTTGGGAGTAAAATTATACATGGCTTGGCAGGATAGATGGTTTAGCTTGCTTGGCGCTGTTTGGTTAGACCAGTCTTTTAGTGAAGATTCCCTTAAAAGACTAACCGGTTTTGTGCTGGCCATGGCATTGCCTGACCCACCCCATGGTCTGCGGCAAGATATACATGACAAAATGATTTCTGAACAAAGTAAAGCTATCATGTTACATTTGTTTGTTCCTGCAACTCAGACCGATCAGCCTGAAAAATTACATGGTCTGTTTGAAGAAACATTCCGATTTTATAACTTTAAAAAGGAACAAAGGATATTAGCCTTACGATATATTTTGAATTGGATTATAGAGGAAACGGAACAAGAAGAGTCCGAATCGATAAGAAAATCGCTTATAGGTCGTATTATTCGCGCATATTATGGCAAACTGAACGACTATCCTGTAGAAGCGCAGTTACATGATTTGTATGTACGTGCGAAAATTATTTCTGAAGGAGAAAATGAATTTGCGGACAAATTCGGCGAGGCCCATGTCAATTTAAAGGACCTGCCCGAAGGGATACAAAATCTTGTTAATTTGAAACGTGCTCTGCCAAATTATGAATCACATGGCGCCCTCCTGTGGGTGCCCCATCATGAAGAGAAAATAATTGAAGTTCTAGCGCCTCATGATCTTGTATTAGCTGATTCAGCAACTGTTCGCACGAGAGCCCTAACGGCTATATTTGATTCTAAAAACATTGCAAACCACTCAATGAATTTTATAAAAAGCAAAGAACTGGCGGTCAGAGACGGTAAAGCCTCTATTTGGCGGCCTGCCGCAGCCGAGATTTCAGCAATACTGTTAAAAGATTTTGCTTATGTCTGTTCCCTTTTTCAAGAAGCATGGAACTTGAAAACACCACAGCATAATTGGATGGACATGGCCTGGAACGGTCTCCTCCATCCTAACCTTAATACAGTACTCGCAGAAGCCCCGGAATATGTACAACCCTCGAGATTAAAAAATGCTGGAGTGGAAGGAATTCATAAAAACCTTATCCAGGAGACAAGTTCTGAAATAGGCAAGGTAATCCCGGTGGCTAATCGTTTAATAAAAAGTTTGGATTGGTATTTATCAAATCTTGGATTTATCCCTTTAGGACACCCTTTCGATCCATGGAATGTGATAGGAGGAATTTATCGAGAAAAAGCGAAGGTTATTCCAGAGCAAGATGAGTCCTTTACGATTCTACCAGAGCAAGAGGATGAGTTCTATACGATCCTGCCCAGGACGATAGACGAGTGGTTAGATAATAACAAAGAAAATTCCATGGCCTACCTTATCGGTATGCAAATGCTTTTAAAGGCGCGCTATGAAGTAAGCAACAGGAAAGGCAGCGCAGGCCATGTTGAATATGAAGACAATAACTTTAATAAACTCTTGGGGAAAATGTTCGATGTGCTATTAGGCGGAGAAGTAAGGTTCAAGGAAAAAGACCGGGAACTCATAGCGATATGTCAAGCGGCTTCGGATCTTCGGATCATGATAGCACAATATTATCTTCGATATATCGACTTGGAAATCCGTAATGAATGGCCCGAAACACAAAAGATACTGACCTGTTGGTGGATGGCTAATAAAATCACGATTATGCTGCTTGAATATACAAAACCCTTATCTAACGCCGAAAAAATTAGGTGGTTGAAAGAAGATGCAGTGAAAAATGTCGAGGAGGTTGCTTCGGAAAAAGTACACAGCCATTTACTATTTTATCCCATTGCCCCTCAAGGGACAAGTAGATTTGCAACCTTCACTGGGAAGGATCTTCCTGCCCGGGCCGCTCTTGCAGCGCTTCAACCCTTTATTCGTCCCCTTCCGTCGGGTGACTGCATCAAAGGTCTTCGATTTCCTACCAGAATACTTTCCCAAAACACAACGGATATTATGATACGTCAATTGACTCTTGAGCTTACGCTTGGTTACGGACAAATACCGTTTCCAGAACATTCCAATGATGTATATCCCTTGTGGGACGTTCCTTTTACCATATCTATTCCGGCTGTTTTGAACGAATATTATGGCGATAATATCAAATATCTTGGGAAACAAACCATGGAGTTGATTAAGTTTGCCGAGCACAGCGGTACGCCCGATTTGTTGGACAGGGAGTGCTTGTTATTTCAAAAATATCTAACGGAAAATAAGTCAGATATTATTGTCGTGTCTATCCTGGCTTCCTTGGATGTCCACCTAAGAACCCGAGGAAAACTACCGGATAGTGCCCGTGAACTGACCAAACTGGCATCACTGGTTAATGATCTTAGTAAAAATTTAGAGCCGTTGTTTTTTTCATTATCAATATTTAATTGCGTCAATATCTTACATGAATTACTGCTGCTTGACATCCATAAGGATATAGCAAATTATCTTGCTGGGCAGTTATGCAATCTCAACCTGATATCTATCTCGGATGACAATCTACTGAAAATAGTTGTTTTTGGGCTTCTCATGTCCGTTATGCTGGGCGCTGATTTTAAAATTGCCAAACATGTAAAACATGCAGGAGAACAACACGAAAAAATTCGGGACTATATCAATGAATATTATAATAATCTTTATCACACAATTCATGAATTGCCGGGTCGCTATCGTGAAAACGGCCGCTTGCTGATCGAGGAGTTGAGAGTTTTTTCAGTAAGTTAAAAAGGATCAGAATAGGAGTTGAGCATGGTTGAAACGAAAAAAGCTGACAATATTTCTTTCCCCAGGATATATTCCTTACACTCTCAGAAAGGCGGAGTAGGAAAAACCTCTATTGCCCTTGCTATAGCTGGATTGGCAGCCCATAAGCATAAGAAAAAAACGTTAATAATCGATGCTGATCTTACAGGCGTTAGTCTTTGCGACATTCCGGGATTCAAAAGAATTGGGCTGAATCATAGGCAATATTTCAATGATCTCTTGCTTGCACCACCCAGAAAATTTGAGGAGGTTGTTGATATAATGCTAAAAAACCCAAAACAAAAACCTCCCAAGCAATTTAATGAAAATTTTTGTTGGGGGGCTGACTCCCCACATAGCATTATTACTATATTGCCTTCCAGTTCGAAATTAAAAGACGTGTGTCGTATTCTTCCTATGATTACTCAAGAGGACCACCTCTTCTTTTTCAGGCACAGATTTGAAGATATTTTGGCTTTTATTCTGAATTCTGGCTACGAGGTAGTCATCATAGATTTTTCCCCAGGACTGTTCGGCGTTTCAAAGTCCATCTTTTCACTGGCTATGGACCTCTCGATAAGTAACAACAAAAATGATGAAGAATATAGGACACGTTTTGAAAGACTACTGTATCGCTCGGGGGGAAATAATAACAATACTATCTTTCAAGCTATTATGTGTTCAACAACTGACCAACCGGATTATTCCGCATTATTCGGTTCTCTTTCGGATATTTTTCAAGCGAGAAATGAAAATAATATGAAAAATAATCTTATGATAAACCTTTATGATGTTATGCAAGATCATATATGGCTTGCCTTTAATAAGGTTCATGGTAGTCCATATGATGAAATCCCGCCGATTTTAAAAAAGAGTCCTAATTCGAGTTTAAGAAAGCTCTTTGACAATCAGATGCAGGAAAGAGGTGCCAGAGGCGGGGCTTTTGTTGAAAAACATCGAATAGAAGAAATCCTTCTTGCTACTGAGAATTTCAGCAACCGATCCTCAAATTCTAATGATAAGGCACAAAATAAGAAAGAAAAATTTACCCATTATTATGATTGGCTGGATTTTGTAGGTCGCTGCTCACACTTGCTGCAGGACAAGGGATTAACCCAATGAAGTTCAATGAGGATAATTTCTGGAATTGGCTTGCTGGTGAGGGAGG
>CAZOEH010000213.1:0-5692 GCA_964578785.1 uncultured Desulfonema sp.
ACAGGTGGATATTAAAGCTGAGAACCCGTTTCGGAAATTCGATAATTGACAAGGAAGGGGCTCTGCCTGAAATGATGCAGACGCTTCGGAGCGGAAAAATTCTTGCGATGATGATCGACCAGGGAACTACAAAATCGGAAGGAGTGGAACTTCTATTTTACGGTAAAAAAGTCACGGTGACACCGGCTGCAGCAATGCTTGCCTTAAGATGTAAAAGCCCCGTACTTCCTGTTTTCTGCATAAGGGAAGAGGACCAGAAACTTGCAATCATTATAGAACCGCCTGTTCAATTGGTGAGAACTAAGGATTTGCGGGATGATTTGAAGACCAACACACAGATTATGACCGATGTCATAGAAAAAGCCGTGCGAAAATATCCGGATCAGTGGCTCTGGCTCCATAAGAGATGGAAAAGGTTTTATCCCGATCTGTATCCCGAATATATTGCAAGGCGAAAACGCAGAAGAGCAAAAAAGACCAAGAAGATGCTGTCCGGAAAATGAGACTGATTGACATGGATGGACTCGTAAAAAGTTTAACTATGCTTACTTAATGAGCTTTTTGGGGATTTTTAAATCACTTCGCTAAATCACAAGAAGTTTTCGCCTGCGGCGGACCAAAGCCTTGTGATTTTAACGCTTTGTAATTTAAAAATCTATTTCCCAAAAATCTCAAATTCGTTCGCATATGACTTTTTACGAATCAGTCAATATGGATATTTATCTCAGGAAAGAACCGCGTTTATTTTTCCATCTAATTTCTTCGAGTTGTCATGCGGGAGGTTGCATATTTTCAGATATTCCCTTATAAATATCTTTTTCTGTTGTTTAAGCGAATTCCTGTCGATCTCATATCTTGTCAGGTGATTAAAATTCCTGATACGTTTTCCAATATTCAGGGTGTGATTTTTGATCTTCATATCGGCGATATCTATTAGCCCAAAGCTGTTGTCCGGAGTAATTATAATGTTGCCGAAATGAACAGACCTGAAATATACACCTTCGTTGTGGAGCCGGGCGATAAATGATGCAAGTTTTTGAGTTATATCAACATCAAGCGAATGATGCATGATATGATTTCGAAGCGTTTCGCCCTCAAGCTCCATGTAATGTACCGCCGTCCGTTTTATAATCGGGATTTTATAGGAATCGATGATTGTTACCGTGCTGATTCCCATGCCGTTTAATTTTGACGCGTTGTTTACGAATCGTAATGCATAGGGGTAAAATAAGGCGGATGATATTATCCTTTTTGTCCGGAACAGTTTGATAATGGAGCCGTCTTTAAGACGCAGTACTTTTTCTCCGAAACTATCCGAAGCAAGTATTTCGGCGCCATCGCTCAGGGCGAGATATTTTTCATAAGATAATTGTTCCAATCAGTAAATGCCCGTGTCTTATTTTTGAATTCTTTAATGGTTGGCGGATACAAAGTTGAATATATGAGAGTATCAATTATGTCAATGACAGGAATAAAATGCTTTTAATAAGATTTTTGACGGTAATATATTCCTGTGCTAATAACAAATCATATGAACACATGTAGAAAGCATCAACAGTTGAACAGTGTAAGCACTTATTCGCAATGAATCATTCCGACAGCATGAAATTTTTTGACGGCAATCATCTGCGTTCATCGGGCAGAAATCTTACTGTTCCGTTTAGTATGGATATCAAATCCGAAGGCGGAATGGATGAACTTGTATGCACAGATATTTTGAGGCTGCTGCCCGGAAAGCGGCTGGTATGTTCCGGGAAATGGAATGATTTGAATGTGGTTGTAAAGTTTTTCCTCGACTTAACAGATGGCAGGAGGCATTTGGCCCGCGAGGAACGAGGTATAAAGGCGCTGGAGAGTTCAGATATCATCACACCGAAGTTGCTCTTCCGGGGGACTTCGGTATCAGGAGAAGTTCCTCTCCTTGGTTTTGAGGAGATAGTCGGGAGCGAGGATATAAAAAATGTCTGGGATAAAACAGAATGCGACGGCGCCCGTCCGGATATTCTGGCCGGGCTTATGACTGTTATTGCAAAACAGCATGCGTCCGGTATCTTGCAGAAAGACCCGCATATAAGGAATTTTCTATTATCTGGTGAAAAGATATATACTATCGACGGAGATGCGATTGATGCCGGGCATATCGGGAAATCATTGCCTTTGAAGCCGAGCCTGAAGAATCTAGGGCTTTTTTTTGCGCAATTTTATCCGGAATACGCAAACCTGATCCCGGATGCCTTTAAATTCTATGCCTCCGGGAGAAAATGGATGCCGACTGATGGTATTTATGGATGCCTGATGAAAGAGGTGAAAAAGAGCAGATATAGATCGGAAAAAGATTATCTGAAGAAAATATTCAGGGAAAGTACTTCCTTTGTATGTAATAAAAGCACACGCCGGTATATGATTTCCGACAGAAAGTATTATGATGATGCAATGATCGCCTTTCTCAATAATCCGGATTCCGTGCTTAAAGAAGAAAGAATAATTAAAGACGGAAACAGTTCAACCGTTTTTTTGATCCGTTTATCCGGACGGCCGCTTGTTGTGAAACGATATAATATGAAAAACACCTGGCATGCCATAAGGCGCTCATACAGACAAAGCAGGGCCTGGGTGTCATGGCGTAACGCCCACCTGTTGAAAAGTGTAGGAATAAACACCCCCAACCCGGTAGCCATGATGGAAAAAAGGTTCGGCCCGTTAAGAAGCGTTTCTTATATTCTGACTGAATATATCGATGGAACCGATATTTACCATCTTTTCAATTCAGACATGGCAGGAGAAATTGATCTTATCGGTCTGGTTAAGCAGTTTGGTGAGCTGCTCCGGAAGTTCGTGTTTTCTTCAATAAGCCATGGGGATTTCAAGGCAACGAATTTCATTCTTTCGGATAAAGGGTTATTATTCATTGCCGATCTTGACGCGGTCCGAAGCCACAGACTGGAAAGGAAGTTTAAAAAAGCGTTCCGTAAGGATATTACGCGTTTGATGCAAAACTGGAAAAATATACCGCATATTGATGCTTTATTCAGGGATGAGGTTTCAAAAATATATAAAATCGTTAATTGACACAGGTTTTTTTATTAAGCGACAAATATCAGCCCGATTCCTATTTTCTTCCCCGATCCATCAGGGCCTGTCAACTCCTTTGTATCGTATTTATTCTTTATTTCCTGCCAGAATCTGAACACCTGAATATCCGGAAACTCGGCAGTGGGCAGAATATCATGAAAAGCGATAACTCCACCGGGCCTGACAAGATTGCCGTAATTTAAAAAATCGGCTTTTACGCCTTCGTAAGTATGATCACCATCTATAAAGGCAAAATCAACAGATCTTGTACCGAATAAGCCTTCAACCTCTCTTATTGTTTTAACATCATGTGAGTCTTTTCTTAAGAGATGTATTTCCTGTCCCGGTTTTGCAAAAGACTTATAAAATGGAACACGGCATAACGGGTATGCTCCGCCGAATTCTCCGCCCGGAAGATCCACGCTGACTATCACGGCGTTATTGGCTGCCGCCTGTGTCCAGAGGTATAATGTTCCCCCCCTTGCGGTGCCGATTTCGAGAATTACGGAAGGTGAGAGATTACAGATGGTTTTATAAAGTTCTTCAATTTCAACTGAATTCTGGCGAGGTTCAATTGATTTGAAAAACCCCTTTCCCTTGTAAGCAAAAGGGACTGCAAACCTTGCCTGCCTTGAATAAAGTTTTTTTTCCAGAAGCCGCAATCGCCTGATTCCCTGCCTCTGATGCAAGCCTGACAGTGCGCCGTAATATAATTCTTTTATCATATATAACCCTGGTTAATAAAACGATGAAAATTTTTAAAATCCAAACTTGTTGCTGTTAAGAAAAATGGCATTGCCCCACATCAAAAGGCCGCTTGAATTATACTTCGGTTTGAAAATATCATATAGAACAAATCCGTAATTTCTCAGACATAGATCTATGTCGCTATACAGGGCTCCGCCGTCATACAGCGGGTTGAACAGTATCTCGGTATAAATTGCAAGAACCGAATTTTTCAGCACGTTTTGCGCACCGCGCAGGGCAAGCAATTCGGCGCCCTGAATGTCGAGTTTAATGAGCTGTATGGAATGGTTGCCGTTTTCTTTCAGCCATTCATCAAGCGGCATAACCTCAATTTTATTTATACTTTTTAATGATGAGCCTCCGGGATCAATTTCTTTCAGCCGCTTTCCCGGCTTGAAAAAAGAGGTGTTCCCGGGAGATTCGGTTATACAGAAATCTTCGAGCCCTTTATGGTCCGATAAAGCGCAATAATGAGGAAAAAATCTTCCATCTTCCCGGGAAAACTGCTTCAGGGTTTTTTCATAAAGAGGGTTTGGTTCGAAAGCGTGCACACAAGCTTCAGGAAATATCTTTAAAAGTTTTTTTGAAATGCGGCCATTGCTTGCTCCGGCATCGATAATACCCGTAATACTGTGATTTTTTAAAAGACGTTTCAGCGTTCTGTAGGGATCATCTAAAGAGAACAGGTTGTTTTTTTTAGCGAAGACCGTCTTACGTAACAGAGTATCAAATAGTTTAGCCATATTCTCCTCAATAAAAACTTACCTGCCTGAAAGAATGTTATAAAAATTATCCGCGACCGTTTTGAAGCTGAATTTCTTCTCAGCATGTTTTCGCCCGGCAGCTCCCATTGATTCCATCATATCTCTTTTCAAAACAAGTGTTTCAAGCGCGTCAAACCATTCTTTCCTTCCCGAGACAGAAATGCTGTTTTCGCTGTTTAGAATCTCTCCGGTTGCTCCGATGATATTTCCTGCGACAGGAACTCCGCAGGCAATATATTGAATCGCCTTTATCGGTGATTTACCTCTGGAGAATTCATCGTCTTTCAGCGGCAGCAGGCCTATGTCGAGGTTCTGTACAAAAGCAGGTTCCAGTCCCGGTTGAAATGGATGATAATCAAACGAGCAGGATAACTCAGGTTTTTGACCTGAAAAAATTGAAAGTTTTATGTAGGGGTATTTTTTCTGCAGACCTGACAAAACTTCATCCAGTTGTTCAATAAGATTGATGTTAACAGGTGCTCCTGCCCAACCGATTGTAATGCTTCTGTCATCAGGATTTTTTCCTTTTGGTTTCCATAAATCAAGATCGAGAGCCATTGGAACGATTTCCACCGAATCGGTAAATTTTCTGGCATATTCTGATAAGAAATAACTTGAAGTTGTCACAACATCGGATCGTTTCAGCCACAATTGCATTCTTCTTCTCACCCTGAATCCGGCAAGGAGAGAATATGGTTTTCCCGGGCGGGTGTAAATTGCGTCATCGAAGTCAAATATTACACGCCTGCTTCTTTCAATAAGCTTCTTTGAAAGGGAATAATTGAAAAGATATCTCTGATTCAAAAGAATATCGAAAGAGCCGGCTTCATTGATCAGCGATTTATTTATTCTTTCTCTGTTGACCAGCTTTACATCCAATTCTCTGGATTTAAAATATTCAAGATATTGGGCGAGACGGTATTTTGAGCTTCCTTTTTCAAGGTCACGGCTGAAAAGAGCAAGCATATTCATTATAAGCGGCCTGCGGTATCGTGTAGCGAAAAATTAGGAGGTTGCAATTTAAATAATAAAGGATGTATTTTATTTGTTTAAGTGGTACGCCCGGCTGGAATCGAACCAGCGATCTTCAGCTCCGGAGGCTGACGCCC
>CAZOEH010000214.1:0-4408 GCA_964578785.1 uncultured Desulfonema sp.
TGCTTAAAAAAATAGGGTTTCTCAAAGATCTGCCGGATGCCATGCTGGAAAAAGTCGGCTCCATCGCTTTGCTTGAAACATTTGAAAAAGAGAACGTCCTGTTTAAGCAAAAGCAGGAGAAGACCCATTTATACATGCTGGTTTCCGGGAAGGTTTTTTTAAACTGCAGTCTTGCTTCAGGAAAAGCCCTGACACTGGATGAAGTTTCTGCAGGAAGAACGATCGGCGTTTCGTCTTTATTGGGCGTATACCCAAGCGCATTTACGGCAATATGTGCTGAAACCAGTTCAATCATTACTGTTTCAGGTCAGGAGATGCGTCAATTGTTTCTGGAAGATTTTGAAACAGGTCACGCCCTGATGTTAAAGGTAGTTGAAATCTTCAGGTCACGGATGGGAATGCACACCCGGCAGTTTTTGCATTCATTGCTCAATCATCATGAAATCATACAATTGGATTCAAATAATTAATAACCAAATTTCTCCTGATATTTACCCGATAATCTGGTCTATATCCTTTTTAAACTTTGATTTGTAATAATTTACAGTCGATTCCCTTGCCATTATCATGTCGATCTGCCTCGTGTGTATGGTGAGATACCCGAGAGCTTTCAGGCGCTTTTCCATGAAGTCCCTGTCTCTGTTGTCAATTCTTGAAAAGAGGCTGTCTTTTTTAACCGTTATCTTAAACCCGTATTCCGTCTGAAGCGCCGCGAGATTATTTTTCAAAAACTTTTCATTCTTCAGCTCATCAACGGTGAAGGATGTAGCCATGAATTTTATATTATTAAGTTTTTCCAGTAAAAAACCGTCTATGTTCTGTCTGTGTTTTAATACAAGTTCGCCGAGGTGCGCGTTTAACTTTTCATTATATGATACGCTGAAACGGTTTAAGATAATGCCGCTCACTGTGATCAATGGCGCAATAGAAACTGCTATGAAGATAAAGAGCATCTTCCTTGTCAGGGATTTGTAATAAGGATCTTTTATCCTGTTTTCCTGGTTCATGACCGCATATTCTCTGATTCTATTTTAACATCGCCTGTTACGGCGGTTTTAGTTAAAATTTCCTTCACCACTTTTTTAAGCTTTTCAATACTGCTGCCTCCTTTTTCAACAAATTCTGTCGGATTGATAATTTTGGAGGCAGTGATATAATCCGAAAAAAAAGTATGAAAAATCACCGGAAGATATGAGATTCTTTGTCTCAGTTTTTTCAATAACAGAGATTCATCCGCATCAGGAAGGTCAGGATCAAGAATAAGAAGATCCGCCGGTTCGCGATGATATGCCCATTTCAGAACTTCCCTGCCGTTTTCAGCCAGCTCAACATAGTACCCCTCGGCCAGCATTTCACGGCGCAGAAATTCCCGCACATTTGAATTCCGGTCGGCAATTAGTATTTTGAACTTTTTCTCCATGCATTTTTCCGGGTAATTTATTTGAGATTTTAAACAGCAAGGTATGTGCCACCGGTCATTATACAGAACATATTTAATAATATCTTAATATTATTACATTTTCTATAAGCAATATTTTTGTCGGATATGAAAACCGGTGTCGGTTTTTTTTACAGGATGTAAAGAGCTGCAAAATGATGACGCCGGAGAAGATGAGAGAGATCATCAGCGGCCGGCTTTTCCACAGGAATAACAAATGCCGGGATTTTGCTTTATATTAAACGGGAAAAAGTGTAATAACCGATTGAAGCCTTCATGGAATCAGGCAACAGACCTTTTTTTCATTGCGGATTATACTCTTATGAGACTTGCGGTTATTTCGGATATACACAGCAATACGGAGGCCTTTGCAAGTGTTCTTGCCGATGCCGATTCATCCCGCGCTGACGGCATGATTTGCCTGGGTGATGTAATCGGTTATGGCCCCGAACCTAATGAAGCCATCAGAATGATACTCGAACGGGATATCCCGACTGTTATGGGAAACCATGAGCTGTGCGTGGTCAGAAAAGATCTTTTGAGTCTTCTTAATCCAACGGCTTACAAGTCGTTGCTGATAAACATGGAGATGCTGTCGGAAGAATCCCTTGAATTTGTAAAGAAGCTTGAAACCAGTCTGGTATCTTACAATTCCCGCTTTGTACACGGTTTTCCGCCCGACTCGCCGACTATTTATATGTTTGAACCTGATGAGGAAGGGATATGTGAAGCTTTTGGAAAATACGGCGAAAGGCTCTGTTTTGCAGGACATACTCACAGTTTTGAATTTATCGAATATGACGGAAAATCTGTTCTCTACTCGCATTTGAGAAAGGGACTGACAAAACTTTGCGGGGATAAACGTTATATAATAAATGCCGGAAGCGTCGGACAGCCGAGAGACGGTAATAATCATGCCAAGTACCTGATATGGGATACGGCTGAAGATTCAATTGAAGTAAAATATGTTCCTTATGATATCGATTCAGTAATAAACAAAATCATCAAAGCCGGCCTTCCGGTATTTAATGCAAGGAGGCTTCTGTGAGTTTTTTTGGCGCCGTTGAATGAATAAAATAGACAGATTCGAAATATGCGGTCTTCTCGGAATAGGCGGGATGGGTAAAGTCTTCAAGGTGAAACTGCCCGTAATCGGGAAAATCGCCGCTCTTAAACTTCTCGAACCGAATCCGTTTCTTGTAAGCCTCATCGGCGCCGAAAAGATAAAAAAGCTTTTTATTTCAGAGGCTGTCACAATGGCGAATCTGAGACATCCCAATATCGTTGAAATATGGGATTTCGGGGAATCAAACGGCAGGCCTTATTATACAATGGATTATTTCTGTAACAATCTCGGCAGCATGATAGGCGAAAGTTATCAGGCTGAAATTCCTTCGCGTATAATAAGGATCGATAAGGCGGTCCATTATACCCGGCAGATACTGGAGGGACTTTCCTGCCTTCACCATGCCGGAATCATTCACAGGGATATCAAGCCGTTTAATATGCTCGTTACGGAACAGGACAGAATAAAGATCAGCGACTTCGGGCTTTCCCGGTTGCGGGGCGAGTCTTTTGAAGGCCCTCCTGGACTTAAGGTGGGTTCGCCCTGGTACGCGGCGCCGGAACAGGAAAGAGATCCCGACAAAGCCGATTTCAGCGCGGATCTTTATGCGGCAGGGATAACAATATACCGCATGCTTACGGGAAGGCTTTCCGCGGAAAGATATGAGCCGCCGGGAAAATACAATCCCGATCTTGATGAATCATGGAATCTCTTTATGCGCAAAGCGATTGCCCGCAAACCTGAAGACCGGTTTGAAAGCGCAAAAGCGATGCGTGAAAATCTGGAAGATGTGTATGACGGGTGGAAAAGAAAAAGGGATATGATCTGCAGTCTGCCGGAGAAGGTTTCCCCGGGAAATAAAAGCAAACCAAAGAGCGTTAAGCTGAGAAGTTCAGGTATCAAAACAGGCGTCCGGAAGGCTTCGGAAATATTAGGGGTGGATATTTTATGGAGACCCTCATCTTACATTGAAAACGATTTTACGGCTGCTGCGGGAGGAACTGTTGCTGACAGGGCAACAGGCCTCTTATGGCAGCAATCCGGATCGGAATATCCGATGACATGGGATAAGGCGCATGCTTATATAGATAAGCTGAATGAAAGCGGTTCAGGCGGGCGCACTGACTGGAGGCTTCCCACGATCGACGAGCTCATGTCGCTTCTTGTACGAACGCCTCACGGGGAGGAGTACTGCATAGAGCCTGTTTTTGACCGGAATCAGAAATGGCTTTGGAGCTGTGACAGAAGATCGTTTATTTCCGCGTGGTATGTGAGCATTGAGATGGGGTTTGTATCGTGGCAGGATTTTACCGCGTATTACCATGTGAAGGGTGTCTGCTCCTGGTCAGCTTCGTAAAAAGTAATTTTATGCCGCTTTGCGACAACCTGTTTCCGATGAACTTGCCGGAAGTCTGAATATGCTCTCTTAATGAGCTTTTTGGGGATTTTCAAATTACTTCGCTAAATCACAAGAAGGCTTGGGCTAACGCCCTCAAAGGCTTGTGATTTTTAACGCTTAAGTAATTTAAAAATCTGTTTCCCAAAAATCTCAAATCCGTTCGCATATGACTTCCAACCGGTTCATCTGATTTTATGAGTTCGTTGGAAGCCAAAAACTTGTGAGGTGAAAAAATGGACGGACATATTGCGATACCTGTCTGGTTGTTTATTTTACTGATCATTGTGACTTGCGCAGCTGTTCTGGACAGGGTGCTGATCCCAAGCACACGATGGTTTATCCGGCGCAGGATAAGCCGTGTTATTGATGAAATAAGCACCCGCCTCGACATAGAGATCAGGCCCTTCCAGCTTACAAAAAGGCAGGTGCTGATCGACCGGCTCGTATATGATCCGAAAGTGATCGAGGCTGTTCAGGCGTTTGCCCAGGAGAAAAAGATGCCCCG
>CAZOEH010000214.1:4418-5688 GCA_964578785.1 uncultured Desulfonema sp.
CCGAACATTCATTCTCAAGCAGCACCTTCACCATGCTCCCCGATCTTGCCGCCGCGACCTCATTGCCTTCCATATCCATGATGCGTTTTATGGTATCCTGCCTGACCGGCCCTTTTTTCCTGAGAATATCCACCGGATCGTTTAAAAAGAACCTGTTCCGGACAACGAGAACCGCGGCATTCCCGTTCTCGACACCGGCCACCTTCCCGATAAATGTTCTTTGGGTGGCAGGCTTGATGTCCAGGTAATTCGGAATGGTTTCATTCATATTTCCGAAATAGAATCCGGTGCAGTAGCTCCTGTTGCTTATCCTTGATAGCTCGTCTATCCATTCTTCCTTCACATTATACTCCGAAGGCGATTCATACCATGAGTCGATGGCCTCCCTGTAGATCTTGACCGCGGAGGCGAGATAGTTGATGCCCTTCATGCGCCCCTCGATTTTAAGGGATGTTATTCCGGCATTTATCATCTCCGGGATATGCCCTATCATGCAAAGGTCTCTCGAATTGAATATGTAACTTCCCCGGCCGTCTTCTTCCACCGGCATATATCTGCCGGGCCGTGTCTCTTCGACTACGGAATATCTGAACCTGCACGGCTGGCAGCATTCACCCCTGTTGCTGTCCCGGTTTTCCATGAAATTGCTCAAAAGGCAGCGTCCCGAATATGAGATGCACATCGCGCCGTGAACAAATGTTTCGATTTCGATATTGCTTAAGGAGGCGATCTCTTCAATCTCCTTCAAGGAGAGCTCCCTTGCCGTATTGATTCTTGATACTCCCATCTCTTTCCAGAAGAGGGCGGCCCTGTAGTTTGTGGTGTTGGCCTGTGTGCTGAGATGAAGAGGCGTATCAGGCATCACCTTCCGGGCCTCACTCAGTATGCCGGGGTCTGCGATTATCACGGCATCCGGAGCTATTCCGGCAAGGATTTTCAGGTAATCCGAGATGGCATCCTGTTCGCTGTTTCTCGAATATATGTTGCATGCCACATATACCTTAACGCCCGCTTTCCGGGCAAGAAGGAGCGCTTTTTCAAGCTCTTCCGGGGTGAAGTTTTCAGAAAAGTTTCTTAAGGAGAAATCTTTTCCGGCAAGATAAACCGCATCCGCGCCATAGTGTACAGCGATTTCCAGTTTTTCAAAATTGCCGGCTGGTGCGAGAAGTTCGATTTTTCTGTCAGGTCTGTCGTTCAAAAAATTAATTCCCTTTTAACTTATAATTAATGGACTGGTTAAAAGTCATGTGTAACGGATTTAAAAATCCCC
>CAZOEH010000215.1:0-5673 GCA_964578785.1 uncultured Desulfonema sp.
AACGTGCTCATATCGGTGAGATACACGCTGGAACGGGCAACATCCGTCAATCCCAGACCTACACCTTTTAACACGGCCTCGATGTTATTAAATACCTGTTCGGTCTGCTCTTCGATGGTGCCGCTGACCAATTTTCCGGTTTTGGGGTCTATCGGCAGCTGACCGGAAAGATATATCGTATCTCCCGCGACAGAGAGCTGAGAATAAGGGCCTACTGCTTTGGGCACATCCGGAATATCGTTCATGAGCTTAACACCGGTTGCAAAATCATTCATTTTTTTCTCCTGTAGAATTTAAGGGTTGACGATGAAATCAGCGGTAAAGCCTTTAGTATACGTCTTGAAATGTAATGTCAGACGCCTCCACTCACAAATCCGAAGTAAGCAAACAGGAGTCCCACAAAAAGCGCGATATACGGAAAAACTTTCAGGCCGCTGCCGCTGAGAAACGGCGCGGACAAACGCTGTTGGAATTTTGGAAAGGCGATTAAAATAACTCCTCTTGTAAGAGCAAGCCACCCCAATATTGTTATCAAGACAGTCCAGTTCCCGGTCCACTTATTGTGATAATTAACAATTAGAGACCCGATGATTACGGCGATCAAACCCATCATGAAGGTCAGAGCGGCATTCTTGAATATATCGTCCGAAACTCTGCGATAATAATCCGGGCTGAAGAATCCGCCCAGAGCGGCCGACAAATATATTACCGATGCGATCCTGGCGATGAGTATGGATAGTTCCATAAAATATCCTCCTGATTACGCGTATTACTTCATGATCAGCCGATATTTTAACGGGTCGGCCGCATAAAGTTGCCGGGCGATATTGCTCTATACCTCAAAGCAACTGCCTGTCTGTATGTCTATGATACGATCCCCCATTACTGATTTGAGAATCCCAAACGCGTTGTCGCCCGTACAGTGCCCGGTATAGGTCATTTCTACGGGATAATCCAGTATCGACTTTGCAAGCTCCTGAACTTCACTTTTGCTTCCAGCCATAAAATTAAATGGCGGCATCGCCAGTAAATGGAACCCGCCGATCACCGCCTTGATGGGGACTCCTTTGAACGCCGCGACCACCGTATCCACCATGTTGAGAATGCCGTTGTGGGAACAGCCCGTGAAAACTACGAGCTTGCCGTCTTCCTTGATCGCCATGATTATTTCGTGAGCGAAATCATCAGGTACCAGGGCATCGTCTTTTTTCAAAAAGAGATGTTTGTTTCCGGCTGGTTTGGGATGGCTGCAAAGGATGTGCGGGAGAAGATAAACGTCAGGGAGTATCTCGACAGGTTCACGGACAGTCTCAAACCGATTTGAGTAGTCCATCGCGAGCGCCTTGTCCAGCCCGATATACTTTTTCAGAAACCCGAATACTTTGGCGAAACAATCTCCGTTTGGCGTTTCCCCTAAATACACCTTCGCGCCGGAGTTTAACTCTAGGAACCGCCTGAGACCTCCTCCGTGATCATAATGATAGTGAGACAAGACCGTGGTGCCGATGGAAGCCACATTGACGGAAAGATGTTCGGCGTTCTTCGCGAATGCTCCCGAAGCGCCCGTATCGAAGAGAATCTCATGGCCGTTGAACGCGATATGTATAGACAAGCCCCATTCGGCAATGAGGTTTGAATCGGTCTTGCCCGGCCTGTTCTCGATCAGTGTGGTTATTTTCACAGTCATCTCCTGATTGGGGGTATTAAACGGACGTCCAATGCTTCCCTTATGGTACAGTATATGGAAGTTATGAGATCAATTTTTGCCGGAAAACTTTAACCAGTTCGTATCGGCTTTTTTGATGTTACCGGGAATATCCCTGCTCCATTTTTCATATGCCGCTCGGCTGCAATTCAGGTAAAGCTTCCCGTCAACGATCTTCCATTCTTCTGGATCGGTCTGAGCTTTACGCGCCTCCGTCATGGCCCAGGCGCAATATCCGTCATATTGCGGAGCGTATTTCTCCGGACCGGCCGCGAACAGATCCCTGTTTTCTCTGGTTGAGAAATACCAGGTCATGCCATGCCACTTGAAGGCAAATGCCTCGCTGCCTTTTACTGCTTTGCCGGCATTGAAATATGCGACGGTGTCGTATCCTTTGATAGCCAGATCATCCGCCGGTGACTGTCCTACAGCTATGCCGCCGCATCCGATCAATATTAATAATACAAATGAAAAACTGAGTAGAATCCCAACGATTGCTTTTCGTGATTTCATATCCATTTACCCTTAAAAAGTTATATATTGCCCCAAAAGAAGGGTTATTTATGCGCATTTTATATCATATCAATAAGCTGTCAAGGCCCGATCTCATCTCACCGCACATTTCATTTCCTATTTGTTCTTGCTCCGCTGGTCATAATGCGGGCATAACCTGCTGGGATTGAGCGCCAGCGAAATCTCAGCCACGGTTCATGCCGAGGTTATCCGATTACGGTTATCCGATTACGGTTGACAAAACATACTATAGTGTGTATTAATACACACTATGGATAGCCGCCAAATAATCAAACTACTCAAACAAAATGGGTGGTATGAAATTGCCAAAATCGGCTCTCATACTCAATTCCGGCATCCAGAGCTAAAAGGACGAGTAACTGTTCCACATCTCCAAAAAGACATACCAATTGGCACATTAAAAAGTATCGAGCGCCAGTCAGGTATTAAATTCAGATGAGGTATTACCATGGCAAACTATATCGCTATCGTTCATAAAGAAGCCAGATCAGCTTTCGGCGTATCGTTTCCGGATTTTCCTGGATGCATCACCGCTGGAAAAAACATCGATGAAGCCAAGGATATGGCCCAGGAAGCTCTCACCCTTCACATCCGGGGCATGCTCGAAGACGGTGACCAATTGCCTGTTCCCTCCAGTCTCGAAGAGATTATGAACGACCCCAATTACGCCAATGCAATCGCCTATTTGGTCGTTTCGGTACCTGATGCCAAACCCCGCACGGTCAGGGTGAATGTTATCGTACCTGAAATGACGCTAAAACAGATCGATGCTGCTGCGAAAAAACGCGGTATGTCAAGATCATCATTCTTGGTACATGCAGCACAGAGCGCAATTCAGTCTATCCAGTCCGACGCATCTGCCTGAATTTTCCCCGACGGATAACGCGCTCTTAAGCGGGCGCGGTTTTTTGCGATCCGATGAAAGAGCAGGTTCAAGTAAGCTTTATCTCGGATTCCAATGCCCTTCAGAATCATAAAAGGGATGTCTACGCGCCTACGGCCTTTCTCCCGATATTATTGTTAAAGGTCATCTATACTTGAGCACTCAAACGATCTTCTTTCAAGCTAAATTGCTGATAATATAGTGGAATATTAAACTCATTTCGCAACATTTCTATATATCTAATAGCCTCATCAGTTGGTTTGTTTGGTGCAACAATTATCAGTTCTTCAATACCTTCAATTTTATTCCAATATGCATATTCCAATAATTGAGAAAGAGCTTCTCTTATACTTGATTTGACGTTGTTCGCTGTTTTAATTTCGTAAAAAGTTAGATTATTTCTTCTTCTCCTAACAATATCAATACTACCTGTATTAGTTGGAACTTCCGTGCCTATTTCATCATCTGGAAAAGTATTAGATAATATTTCGAATACTTTATTCTGAATATGGTTATGAAGCAACGTTGCGGTCTGTTTTTTATCTGAGAGGTTTCTTTTTATGTCACCTTCAAATTTTGTATTATGCCCTTTCTTAAACTTGATTCCTTTCTTAAAGTTCCTTTTGGCTTTAATTTTAGCGATTTTTACTTCGTCTATTTCAAAATCGCCTTCCAACCAAGTTTTGAAATCATCACTTGAAAGGCCAAAAACCTTATATAAATCTAAACGTTGGCATTCTTCTATCAATGTATATGTTTTATCCCACCCAGCTTCACTAAGTTTTATGTGTAATATCTCGTGAACAAATTGAGGTAAATAGTACTTATAAAACATTCTTGAAATGTCAAATGAAATAAAATCAGGGGTGTGCTCTATTGAATAACCGAATTGATCAATGCTATGCGCAAAATTAGTATAAGCTTTACCGTCTATTATCTTGCCACGTTTTATAACGCAATTATCTTCAATTCCAGCAATCATTGTATTTATTAAGTCAACGTGACTGAAAATATTTGCAATGAATACTATGTCAAATATATCTTGTTCTCCATATGGTTTTAACTTATTCCATAATTCTGGAGCTGTACCATCATCACTCGCTGACAAAATTTTGCGGGCTTGTGCATCATCAATATTGATTGATTTGTAATCACCTTGCAGGTGATTCAAAATATCATCCTTATCGAACCGTTCTACAAGGTAAGCTACCTTATGTGCACCGTGTTTGGTTAACGATACTCGCAGTCTATTTAAGTCTGTAGGCATATAATGTCGCTATAATGAATTAACTTTGGAAGTGCTATTGTTTTTGTATGTGTCCCAGTCAGGCTTATAACTATCATTCGCCTGATTGCCCCAAGAAACCCATCCTTTTCTTGTACCCCGTCCAAAGAGTTCCAAATAAGGCCCCCAACTGCATGATTCAATTATCTTGTACTGTTCGTCCGGCTTTCTGCTATGCTCTCTTTTACATGAAGATATAATATTCTCCTGACTTCTCCCAGGCTTTAAAGTTCTAATATTTTTTCCACGAACGCCGAATAAAATCATCTCTGTTACATTTCTGAAATAAAATCCAACACCTCTCCTATCTGGCCCTCCATCTTTTCTGATTTTATACCAGATAATATTAGATTTATATTTAAACCCCCAATTGTCCATTACTTGCAGACCTTCTGAGAGTAAGGCATTAGGCACCCATAAATAGAGATGCGCACGTTCATCAGCAATTGCTTCTACAGGAAAATCTTTTATCTCTTGCAAATTCATTGTTGGGTAGCGTGATAATCTTTTATGTTCTGGAGCCATCTTGCCTGTACGGTTTTGAAATTGCCATGGAGGATCTGCAAGGATTGTTGAAAATTTTCTTTTACATATAAAATGCAATAAGTCGTCACCAGCAGTCATAAATTTATTTTCCTTTCTGGAGAATGTACTATTTTTTTTGAATATACACGAAATCAGCCGCAGATGTGAGACGTCGGCTGATTGCCTTGTTCGGTTAAATTTATGCATAGGGATCAATCCAACCGTTTTCACGTATGGATGATAATAACTCTCCAGCATACCAAGACCCCTGATCAGAAAGAGACTTTAGAACAGGTAGAGCTGCTTCTTGATGATGGTATGCATATATGAGAGCGGCGCATTCCCTTAGAAAAATAGCCAGTTGGCTATCCCGTATGATGTCCAGTAACAAATTATCACGTTTTGTGAGGGACGATATTATTGCCTCCACGGATTGACCAAGGGAACCTCGGGCAATCCCGTTTTCTTCATCGATAAAACTCAAGAGTTTCGCAATATCCTGTTTATTGAATTCGTCAAAACGCTTTTGGACATGGGCTTTGGTCGTTTTGCTGAAGGCTTCGCCATGATACGCAATATCGCCGTGCCATGGAATGTGTGCGAAATAGTAAACGAGTACGGGAGGTATATCAGAGCTGGTCTTGTTTTTGAAAGCATCGATAAACCAATCCCATACTTCTAGAACATTTGGAGCGGTATGAAATAAAACCACCAGCCCCAGGTGGAACTCCGATGGATGAG
>CAZOEH010000216.1:0-5667 GCA_964578785.1 uncultured Desulfonema sp.
TTGCGAACGGAGGATTTTGAGTCCTCTGCGTCTACCAGTTTCACCACTCCGGCATGGGACTGATTTATAGCCAATGAACCTGCTTGTTGTCAACAGATATAAGGCATGGGGCGCGAGGCGAGATAGAGTCCCGAGATAGTCTTGGCGTCTATAATTTCGCCTTTTGCAATCATTTCAAGGGCGGCTTCCATTTTAACTTCATGAACATTCAGCATCTCATCCCTGTCGAGATTCTGGACAGCCTTTACAAGACCAGTCGCAATATAAATATGAATCCGCTCGTCAGAATAACCGGGAACAGGAACTATTTCGGTCAATTTTTCAAATTTACCCGCGCTGTATCCCGTCTCCTCAATCAGTTCTCTTTTCGCGCACTCCAAAGGTGATTCTCCGGGGTTTAATGTGCCGGCCGGTATTTCCCATATGAAGCCTCCTGCCGCATAGCGGTACTGCTTTACCAGTAAAACGGTATTTTTGTTCATCATGGGAACCATCGCCGATGCGCCGGGATGGCGTATAATATCGATTTCGGTCGTAACTCCGTTTGGAAGGGTTATCTTGTCGAGGGCAAGGGTAAATACTCTTCCCTTGTGAATTATTTTTGTTTCGTTAAGCTTAGCTGAGAGGCTTCTCTCATCTTTCCGGGCGATATCAACACCTGTTCTTTTATTAATTTCATTTATTGAAATCCCGCCTTCTCTTATTAAAACCGGAGGCTCCCCGGTAACATCTATCACTGTCGAGCCTGTCCCGCCTTCGAGCTCTCCCGCATCAATTATCAGGTCGACACTTTCTGCAACACCGGGGTCTATCTCTGAAATAACACTGCAGCCCGGGGTTCCGGAAAGGTTGGCGCTGGTTCCTGTCACCGGCCCTCCAACAGCTTTCACAAGAGCCGATGCAACCGGATGGCCCGGTCTGCGTACGCCAATTTTGCCGGTCCCTGCCGTGAGGTTTGCCGAGACATTGTCATTTGCCTCAAATACTATTGTAATTTTCCCCGGCCAGAAATTATCCATAATCTTTTGAGCGGCCGGAGGAATAATACGCGCAAGGCAGGAGAGCATCAGAAAACTTTCCGCAAGAACGAGAACTGGTTTGTCGCTCCCGCGTCCCTTGATCTCAAAGATCCTCCCGACAGCATCTTCATTGAAGGCGTCGGCGGCCAGACCGTAAAGGTCTCTTGTCGGGAAGATTACTATCCCGCCGCTTCTTATGACGGATGCGGCTTTCTGTATGAGTTCAGGCTCGGGCTTTACCGGATTGATTTTTATCGTCTTATCTGAAATCTTCAATTTTTATTGCCTTCTTTTCAACCTGAAGAGCCATCTCCTTCTTGAACGCATCAAGCATGCCGGCAAGCGCCGGATCAGAAATTCCGAGTATCTGCGCCGCAAGTATTCCCGCATTTCTTGCTCCGGGCTTACCCACTGCAACTGTCGCAACCGGAATTCCGGGAGGCATCTGGACGGTTGAAAGGAGAGAATCAAACCCCAGAAGAGATGAAGAATCGATAGGAACCCCTATCACAGGAAGAGTAGTATAAGCAGCCAGCACACCGGCAAGGTGCGCGGCATGGCCTGCGCCGGCGATCAGTACTTTTATCCCCCGCTCACGCGCCGTTTTTGCTATCCCCGAAGCTCTTTCGGGGCTCCTGTGCGCCGATGCCACGGTAATTCCGAATGGAATACCGAACTTCTTTAAAACGGCGACAGTCTCTTCCATGACATCATAATCCGAATCACTTCCCATTACAATTTCCACCATGGGAACAACGGTCTTGCGCAGCATCGCCTTTTTGCCTATATCCTTCCGGTACTGAACGCCCTCCCATTTTATCAGAGATACAGCATGGTAAGCTTTATCGATTGCATCGGCAACTGTATTCCCGAGGGCGGTTACTCCCAGAACACGCCCTCCGTTTGTAACAACAGATCCGTTTATCAGTTTTGTGCCTGCATGGAATACGACTACATCCTTTATGCGCGCGGCCTCTTTGAGCCCTTTTATCGGTATCTCTTTCCTGTAGGATCCGGGATATCCGCCGGATGCCATGACAACACACACAGACGCCCTGTCGTCCACTTCCAGCCTGCACTCATGAAGCCTTTCCTCTATTACAGCCTCCATCACCGGGATAATATCGTTTTTCATTCTGATAAGCAGAGGCTGCGCTTCAGGATCTCCGAAGCGGCCGTTAAATTCCAGCACCTTTATCCTGTCCCTGTCAATCATCAGTCCGGCGTACAGTACTCCCTTGTAAGGCCTGCCCTCAGCGGCCATAGCCCGTACAGCAGGGATCATGATCTCTTCCATGACTCTCTTGTGTATATATCTGTCTACGACCGGGGCAGGAGAATAAGCTCCCATTCCTCCGGTGTTTGGGCCTTTATCATCATCAAAAACAGGTTTATGATCCTGTGAGGATGGAAGAGGAAGAACTGTTTTTCCGTCAGTAAAAGCAAGAAAAGACGCCTCCTCGCCGGTCAGACATTCCTCAACAACAACCCTCTTTCCTGCATCCCCGAAATTCTTTTTTACCAGTATGCTGTCAAGAGCATCGATTGCTTCTTTTTCCGTGGAGCAGACTATTACACCCTTTCCGGCGGCAAGTCCGTCGGCTTTTACAACCAGGGGAGCTCCTTTCTTCCGTATGTAGGCTTCGGCTTTTCTGTAGTTTGTAAACACCTTCCCCTCGGCAGTCGGAATTCCGTATTTCGTCATAATCGCTTTTGAAAAGGATTTGCTCGATTCTATCTCGGCAGCTTTCATTGAGGCACCGAAAACCTTCAGTCCTTCTTTTTCAAACAGGTCGGTTATTCCCATCGAAAGAGGGGCTTCCGGGCCGACAACCGTAAGTCCGATCTTTTCCTTCCTGGCAAACTCAAGCAGCTTGTTTATATCATCCGAATCTATCGGCACGCACACCGCAAGATCCGCTATACCCGCATTTCCCGGAGCGCAATAGATTTTCTTCACCCTGGGGCTCTGGGCTATTTTCCAGATAAGCGCATGTTCCCTTCCGCCGCTTCCGACTACCAAAACTTTCATAAGAACCTCCTGTCTGAAGTGGTTCGTGTATCGAGACCTTTGCATTAACTATTCACTCTTTTACACATCCCCTGACCAGCCTTTCCGTAATCTCCTGTTTCCTTTGCTCAAGCTCGCCCCTTCCTGTACGGGCGCCCTTTATACCGCCGTTTAAAGCTATTTCCGAAAGGTAATATTTCCCGTCTGAAGCGACCATGATGTCTATATGAGCATATGGAAATTTTCCCCTCTCCATTACAGCCCTGCAAAAGCCTTCCTTATCCGCATCGAGTTCAACAGGCCGGCTGGAACCGCCTGCCGCCATGTTCATCCTGAAATTATCGGGATTATCCCTCGCATACGCTTCCACGTAATCTCCCGCCACGATCACACGGAGATCGGTAAAATGCTTGATATGCGGCTGCAATATAAAAGGATAGGATGATTCCGACATGGAAACAAAGCTGTAAAGCGTTTCAATTGAGTCCCACTTTCTTATCCCGTGCCCGCAATGCATCCGGTCTTCTTTTGTAACCACCGGGCCGTTACCCGCCCTGTTGTACAGGCCGATAGCATCCATCAGAGTCTTCCTTCTTGAAACCACCATGGTATCCGGAAACATCCACCTGTTTAAGAGAAGAGTCTGAACGACTTTTGATCCGCTTATGATTTGAGAAAGAGGAGACGGAATACAAATGACGCCTCTTTCGAGAAGGTCGATTAATAAAGACTGATTCAATCCGCCTGCTGCCGGTTTTCCGATGAATACATCACCACGACGCAACTCATCATACCGGACCGTCAGTTCTTTTGAATTTGTTATAATCAATCAATCACCTGCCAGGGCCTTTTTTCGTTTCCCATCACGACCCTCCATGCTGAGCTCAATCAGTATTTCAAGAAGTTTGCCGAAAGAGATGCCTGCCGTCCGGGCTGCTCTGGGCAACAGGCTTGTAGCAGTCATGCCGGGAATTGTGTTTGTTTCAAGAACATATATATCCTTACCGTCAAGAATCATGTCTGTTCTGCTGTATCCCCTGCAGAAAAGCGCCTTGTGAGCCGTTTTTGCAAATTCCCTCGCTTTTATTTCCGTGGATTCATCTATACGGGCCGGGCATATCTCTTCGGTTGCTCCGGATGTATATTTTGCAGTGTAATCAAAAAACTCAAAATTTTTATCGGGAATTATTTCAACGATCGGCAAAGCTTCAAGCTTATCGTTTCCTATGACCCCGCCGGTAATCTCGATGCCCTTTATAAAAGCTTCGATCAGGAGAGTGTCATCGTAAGAAAAAGCTCTCTTGACAGCCTCCATGAAAAATTCTCCCGATTTTACAATCGAAACACCTATGCTCGAACCGCCTGAAACAGGCTTGATAACAAGCGGCATGCCAAGGCGTCTTTCGAAGGTTTCAGGATCAACGCGATCACCTCTTTTAATCACCATATAAGGAGGAACCGGAATACCTGATTTCTCGTAAAGCAGCTTTGATGCAAGCTTATTCATTGCTACAGCGCTTCCCAGCACACCGGATCCCTGATAGGGTATATCAAGAAGATCGAGCAGTCCCTGAACCGTTCCGTCTTCACCGTACTGCCCGTGTAGAATGATAAGCGCCACATCAATATTCGCCGCATCTGAGACAAGGCGTAAAAGATCCGATTTGGGATCGTAGCGGATAACATCATATTTCGTCTTATCAAGAGCATCATAAACCTGGTCTCCGCTCTTTCGGGACACCTCGCGCTCGGATGATATTCCGCCTGAAAGAAGTGCAACGGTGGTTTTTTTCATGGCATCTGATTCCTTTTTTCCGAGACCTGTGCATAGCATTCCCGTAAGCGGCCCCGGGGTCTGCTACTTCGGCCCGAATTTTTCAACCAGTTTTTCTGCATAGAGCTCGGATTCCTCGAACATAACAGGCGTGTTCCGCAAAAGATTGACTTTCATTATCAGATAATTCAATTTCTTCATCACACGGTATTTTTCCGCAGTATCTTCCATTCCGGCCAGCAGCTCTTCCGTTTTAAGGATCTCTTTTTTTAACTCAAGTTCGGGTGGGATATAATCGGCATTTTTCAATATCTTGTATGCTATACGAAGATCTTCAGGAACGGAACCTGAATCTTCGAGATCAAGCGGTTTGCCGGCCCCGGGCAGATTGTCGAACTCTCCTTTTCTCTGGGCATCCAGAATTCTTTCTTCAACAATTTTATCGAAACCAGGCAGCATTATTTACTCCATTTTTTCCTTAAAAAGTTCGTAACAGATTGATATCGATTAAAAAATAAATAATTCTCATCATCCGCTCTGATTTTGGTAAAAATAAAACAAACTAATTGTTATTACAATCATTATTTTACGACGGCTTTTAAAAAGATTTTTCTTGCGGGGTTGTGCTGAAGCATAAAAAAAGGCTCCTTGAAAAACAAGGAGCCTTTTATAGGATCATAAATGGTGGCGATGCAGGGATTTGAACCCCGGACACTGCGGATATGAGCCGCATGCTCTGACCAACTGAGCTACATCGCCAAAAATCAGAAGAGAGTCTCTACCAGCTCATATTTCTTTAGTCAAGCTGAAATCAATTCCTTGAGTTCTTCAAGACCGGCATAAGCAATCTGTTTAATCATTTT
>CAZOEH010000217.1:0-5649 GCA_964578785.1 uncultured Desulfonema sp.
ATGAGAAAAAGGCAGTGTTCTGAATCTGCCGTGATTTAATTCCCCGATACCGATTATCTTTTCCGACCGATTCATTGCTGTACCTCATTTTTGAAAGTATCCGAACCAAGAGCTTTTAAAGTGTTTTCAAAATTACAGACTATCTGAGCGAATTCATATCCCATGTTTGAGGCAAGCGTTTTAATCTCGAGGCGCTCTTTCTCAAAATTCATGCGTGAAAAAGTTTCCTTCAGCTGTTCGACTCTCCTGCCGGCAAAAATATTTCCGTCTTCCGAGTGGCAGTTTCCGGCGTGACATGTGAGCACCAGTACTCCGTCCGCGTTATTCTGAAAGGCCGACAGGATGTATTCCATGGAAACATATCCCGAGCACGGCACCTCCACAATTTTTAAATTTGCAGGCAGCCTGTATCCCATGCGGAGGGCAAGTTCTTTTGCCCGGGCGGCTGAACGGCTGCAGCAGAAAGCGGTGATATCAGGATATGATTTTGCGGTGTCTGCATCCCGTCTGATCTCATCCGATACATTCCGCTTGTCCGGGAAATTCAATGAAATGGCGCCTCTCGGGCATTCCGCGAAACAGATCCCGCAACCTTCGCATGTGTCGGACATGACGGAAGGCCTGATATCAATCTTAATAGCCCGATAAGGGCAGCACCGGTAGCATGTAAGGCATTTTACGCATGAGCCGCTTCTGATTTCTGCTTTTATTGCCGCCTCTTTATTATTATCCGGCATGCCGTAAGTCAGAATCGCAGCATTTGCAGAATCTGTTATATGCTCCGCGGCATTCAGAATGCTTCTTGACGGTCCCGCAACAAAGACGCCTTTTCTGTTTGTATATATGCCTGTCCGGTGCGGGTTCCCGGATTGAAGAAATCCGTCTGTTCCGGTATGAAGACCGAAAACCGCTGCAAGCTCTTTCAGATAACCTGACGGAGAGATGGCTTCATCAACAACGGTAAGCGCCGGCGTAATTCTGAAATTAAGCCGGGTTATTTCGTCAGTCAGTTCAATCACGACCTTTCCTTTATCATCCTGCAGAATACGCGGGGATGCATCCGTGAATTTAAAATATACCGTCCCGGCTTTCTTTGTTTCTCTATAAAGTTTTTCAAGGCCGTTTCCGGCAACCTTCAGATTGCCTGTCAAAATGTAAGTCTGCAGATTGAACTCCGTCTGCATCTTCAGGGAAGCAAGCATTATTTCTTCGGCCGTTACCGGATTGCTTTCGTATCCGAGGCCAGTGAGAAATACTATTTGACTGCCCTTCGGAAGCTCTTTAACGGCATTCTTCATACTAATTCCGTTTCCGGCAAGAAAGGAGAGGGGTAAAACACCGGGGGCGGGAGTTAAACCGTAAGCTGCAAAGTTGGGCTTTTTTTCATATTCTTCGGCTATAACGATACCGGATATTTTTTTGGTAACATTTTTTCCGCCGCTTGACAGGAGAACCGTAAAATCGCCTGTACATCCGCTGCAGGAAAGAATTTTTGTATCCGTCAGTATGCTTGCCGGATCAATTCCGGCGGTTTCAGAGGCATTGACCGGCGCGATCTCCCCTTTTGACGCGATTATTATTTCGTTTCCGTCTTCAAGAAGATCTTTAGCAACATTTACGGCGTATGGGCCGCTTCCTATTATAAGAGTTTTCATTTCCAAATCAGCCGCCATTTAAATTGCAGGGTTCAAGGATCCGGTGGTTCAGGGGTTCAGGTGATGTAAGAAGAGTTACTTGCTTAATCTCCTTGATATCCCCCACCGCCGGAATTCCCGGGCTCTTTGATATATTTTGAAGCATCCCATGCTGTTTTTACCGCATGGGTGATGCTTTCCGCTATTGATAACGGGCCTCCGGCCGCACCAGCAACAAAAACCCCGCCGGAATTTGAAATGTCTTCCTTTTCACATGATTGCACAAAGCCCGTATCACCGGGGATTATGCCTGTAATTTCTGCTATCTCTTTTGTTCCGCTTCCCGGAATCATGGCTACAGAGAGGACAACCATATCGTATATATTCTCGATGTTTGCTTTTGACAGGCTGTCAAAATATGTGGTTTTGAGCCGGTCTTCTCCCGATTTATAAATATCTCCCGGAATCGCTCTTATCATGAGAAAATCTTCTTTTGCTTTTTGGTATAGCGCTTCAAAATCTTTTCCGGAGCCCTGGATATCTATATAGAAGAATGTTACGGATGTTTCGGGTTTTCTTTTTTTTATGAGATGAGCCATGCGAAGCGCCGACACGCAACATATTTTCGAACACCAGAGATGATTGAGTTTCGAATCCCTGCTTCCCACGCACTGTATGAAAGCGATCTTATCCGGCGGCATACCGTCCGAAGGTTTCAGTGCGATGCCGTTTCTTCTTAACATCTTTTCAAGGTCAAGACTTGTTATTACGTTTTTAAAAGTTCCGTATCCATAAGGTTTTTTTACCGGATCGAAGGTATCAAATCCGGTTGCCACAATAACCGCGTCTGCTGATGATGAATAGCTGGTTGATCTTAATTGAACAGTATAATTGAAGAGGCCGTTTTTTGATATTTTCTTAACATTCGCTTCGGTGTGAATTCTGATGTTTTCGTTATGAATAACCTGATTCAGTTTCTCTTCAGCCATGCACGCGCCGCATTTTGCGCAGCTTTCGACGGCTTTGCAGGTAAACTGAATTGCATGGCCTCCCAGAAAAGGCTCTTTTTCAACAAGCTCGACCTTTATACCCAGTTTAGCAAGTTCATGGGCTGCGGTGAGCCCGGCAATTCCTCCTCCGATAACAAGAACCTTTGAAGATTTCATATCGAGTTTTTATCTCCCGGCGCCGAAACGATGTCATGCAAAGAGCTTTGCGAATCTGTTTTCTACCGACATCATAAAAATTCTTATAAATTGCCTGTTATTTTGTCAACCTCTTCTTTTATATATTGTGCCAGTTTTTCAATCTCCGTCCTGCTTCTCCTTTCAATGCCGTGTGAAAGTTCTTCAAGATTCTCCTCATCTATGCCGGTTATTTTATTAATCAGATAGGTGTCGGGTTCCGAATCATCAAGCAGCAGTCCGCAGCCGCCGACAACACCGAGAAAATTACCATCAGCGAATACAGGGTAAACGACCTTGAACAATCCGGCATCACACTCTTCGATAACCGCTTTTCCCGTCTGTTTAGCCTGAACGGCAAGGTTCATATGCGCAACAGCGCATATGTAGCTCTGCCCTTTATCGTTTGCCTTGATGGCCGGGCAGAGGCTGTTGGGCCATACCTGGAAGTCGCTTATCCGTATTCCGTTGACATCAAAAACGGAGGCGTTGAGACCCGATCTTCTGTGTATTTCCATTTCGAGTTCAATCCATTTTTCAAGAGGTAAAATATCCGTAAGTTTCATATCCATTTTAGACTGTTGCATAAAATTCCCTTCCGGACCGGCAAAACCGATTACCTATGCCGGCCTTTTAATCAGATGTTATATTAAACTCTCCCTGTTCCTTTTAAAGCGTTGCCTTTCAGCCATTCTTCAAGTCGTATGAGTCCTTCTTCAGTTGTAACAACCGGAGCGTATCCGAGATCCCTTTTTGCAGCAGTTATATCGAACCAGTGAGATGCAGCAAGCTCTTTTGCGACAAATTTTGTCATAGGCGGTTCGCTTTTAATATTAAGCAGCCCGTATAAAAATTCAAGAAATGCTCCTGCAAGCGCTGCAACCCGCGCGTCTACGATTTTTGTAACCGGTGGCATCCCTCCGGCCTTTAATATATTGTTGATCATATCCCACAACGGCACCGGCTTTCCCTGGCTGATAAAGTATATTTTTCCGGAAAGGGCGCTGTTTTTTTCAAGGGCATCGGCTGCAAGGATATGGGCATACGCCGCGTTGTCTATGTATATTGTATCGACCATGTTTTTCCCGTTTCCGACTATACGGAGCCTTTTCGCCCTTTCAATTATCCTTGGAACAAGGTGATTGTCGCGCGGGCCCCATATGAGATGCGGTCTCAATATTATTGTTTTAAGGCCGGAGATGGAAGCTTTTAAGACGTGCTGTTCCGCTATCGCCTTGGTCTGCGGATAATGTGCGTGGAAGACCGCGGGGTATGGAGCCGATTCATCCGCGCCCTCCATGTCATTCCCGTCGAATACAACGCTTGGAGAGCTTGTATGTACCAGAGAGGAAACACCGTGTTTCCTGCACCCTTCGATTACATTTACAGTCCCATCCACGTTGGTCCTGTAATATTCCTTATAATCGCCCCATACTCCCGGTTTTGCCGCTGTATGAAAAACGATCTCTTTTCCTTTACAGGCATTTTCAACGGCCTCCTTGTCGCTTATGTCACCGCGGATCTGCTCCGCATCAAGCGATTCAAGCTCAGGATAAAATCTTCTCGAAAAACCGGTTACGCTGTCACCTCTTTCTGCAAGAAGTTTTGAAATGGCATATCCGAGGAATCCGCCTCCTCCGGTAACAAGAACTTTTCGTCCGGATTTAAAAGCCATGAATTATTATCTCCCCGGTATATTAGGAGCCGTTACGAAATAATCTGTACTTTTTTTGATCTTTTCGTTCCGGCTCCTTTTGCCGCCCGGATTATTTTTTACAGCGGCTTAATTTGATTTTCAGCCCATACAGCGAGCTTTTCCCGGAAGATCTTGGAATTATGCCTGATGTCAACCGGGAAGGATTTGTGAAAAAGGATTCTTTTTATATCTTTTGTCAGTTCATGTTTCCCGGCTATCGCAAGAAGTTCCTTTTCAAGTTTTTCCTTATCTATATTTACCTTGCCTTCAGTCTCAATGCAGATGACCGGAATCTGATAAGGTTTTTCCCCGATTCCCACGAGAGCGCTTCTGAAAACCTCCGGATGGTTGTTGAATATAGCCTCGCACGGAATCGTAAAAAGAGTTTCGCCAGGAGTTGTTACACGGTGGCTTTTCCGGCCGAGAAACCAGATCCTTCCTTTTTCGTCTTTTCTGCCGAGATCTCCCATCCTGTGCCGGATCCCGTCTCCGTCTTTAATTTTTGAAAGCGCGTCGGCTTCCGGATTTTCAAAATACTCTCTTGTGACAAGATCCCCCTTTACAGTTATTTCACCGGCCTCACCATCAGGGAGAATAATATCGTCGGACCATTTTTGCACCGGATCATCACTTATGCCGATTATTTTAACATCTATCCCGTTTAATGGAGTTCCCACACATATTCCATGCCCTTGCTCGCTCAGTTTCCCTGTTTCGGACAGGATCTCCCTGCTTCCGATGGATATTACCGGAACCGCCTCCGTGGCTCCGTACGGTGTGTGAATTTCAGCTTCTCCGGTGAGCATGGAGGAAAAACATTTTATGTTTGAAAGCGAAACGGGAGCTCCTGCAGATACGACTCTTTTTAATGAGGGGAGTATTATTCCTCTGCTCCTGCCGTATCTTCCGACACGGTTCAAAAGGGCAGGGGAGGCGAACATGTTTGTCACGCCCTGGTTTATGACCGCTTCGATTATTTTTTCAGGATTGACAAGGGCCGGTTTCGTGGGATCCATATCCGGAATAACCGCCGTCATCCCTATTGCGGGATCAAAAAGGGCAAAGAGGGGAAATGTCGGGAGATCAATTTCATCTGGTCCTATCCTGAAGTGCTCTTTTATGTGCCTCACCTGGG
>CAZOEH010000218.1:0-4972 GCA_964578785.1 uncultured Desulfonema sp.
CAAGAGTCGTAGGATATGCCGCGATCGCTTTTTACGGAGAGCCCCCTATGGAAAATGATAATTTATCAAACAGGCTGAACGGAAAACAGGGACAAATTCTTCTTAAACTCGCGAGAAATACGATATCGGAAAAGCTCGGAATAAAACCTGTACAGGGGCAAGCTCCACCTCTATCAGAATCCGAAGATAAGGAATTGCAGAGAAAAAGCGGTACATTCGTTACACTTAAGATTCGCAACCAGTTAAGAGGCTGTATCGGAAATCTCGGATCTTCCGAACCGATTATAGAAGGAATAAAGCGGAACGCTGTAAACGCGGCATTCAATGATTTCCGCTTCTCACCTCTTACAGCAAAGGAATTAGATAAGGTCGAAATTGAAATAAGCATATTGAGCGAACCGCGACCGCTTGAATACAGGAACGGAGAAGATCTTATCAATAAGCTTCACCCGGGTGTCGACGGAGTGATAATACGTAAAGGTCATGCAAGCGCAACTTTTTTGCCTCAGGTATGGGAACAGCTGAAACACCCTGAAGATTTTCTTTCACATCTTTGCAATAAAGCCGGCCTTTCCTCCGATTCATGGAAAAACTCCAAGCTGGAAGTTCTTATATACAATGTTCAGTATTTTGAAGAGGAAAAATGAGAATCCGGTATTACTGGTTGTTATAGCAACAGGCATATCCTCCGTTGCTACCCAGTTATTAACCATCCGCGAATTTCTGGCGCAATTCCAGGGTAATGAATTCGTTATAGCTATGATTCTCTTTTCATGGCTTATCCAGGGCGGCATCGGAACTATAATTTCACGTGTTTTTTGCGGGAGAATGACTCCGTCAACCAATCTTCTTGGCATTCTTTCCCTAACTCTGTCAGCGCTTCCTGCAATACAGATTCTTCTGATAAGGGAACTCCGTGATATCCTCTTTATTCACGGAAGCTCGGTGGGGTTTTATCAGACATTCGCCTTTATTTTTCTGACAACAGCGCCGTACACTCTTCTTATCGGCTTTGTTCTGCCTTACAGCTTATTTGTGTTAAGGGTATCAAAACCTCAGTATCCAGGTTCGTATATATACATAACCGACAGCTTCGGTGATGTGACAGGAGGCGCCCTTTTCTCCTTTTTCCTCGTTTATCTCTTTTCACCTCTACAGTCCGTCCTTATCTCAAATATCTTCCTTATAGCTGCAACATATTACCTGCTGAAAGATTCGGGCCTGAGGCCCTTCAAGATAATAACAGGAGTCGGGTTATCTCTTTTCGTTCTTCTTTCAGGCATTTTATTTGAGCATAAATCCCTCATTCCTCCCGAGGGCAAACTTGCTTATTACAAAGAATCAAAGTACGGGCGCATCGAAGTCCATCAAGACAGGGAGCAGTTTACTTTAATCGGAGACGGTGTTCCCCTGTTCAGCAATCAGAATACTTCAAATGCGGAAGAAACCGTTCATTATCCCCTTTCCCAGCTTTCGAATCCTCAGCGGATCCTTATTATATCCGCTGAGGGCGGTATAATGGAAGAGCTGATAAAATATCGTCCGGAAATGGTCGATTATATTGAACTGGATCCAGATGTATCGGAGGTATTGTTCCGCTTCGGCCTGATTAAAAAAATCCCGGGCCTTAATGTAATAAATCAGGACGGACGGACTTATCTTGCAAATACGGACAAATTCTATGATGCGATCATACTGAACCTCCCTGAACCTGAAACGTACCAGATAAACAGGTTTTATACAGACAGTTTTTATGATATCGCAAGGAAGCGCCTGGCTTCAGACGGCATTTTAAGCTTTTCAATGGAAGGATATGACAATTATCTTGCAGAGCCGCAACGCCAAAAAATATCTTCTGTTTACAATACCTTATCCAAACATTTTACCAATATTCTTCTTCTTCCCGGACAAAAGATCTATTTTCTTGCGTCAGGACTTCCAATCAGTACCGATATCCCAGCCTCTCTTGAGAAAAAAATGATAAAAACCGACTACATAAGCAATTATTATTACGGCAATCTCACTCAAGAGCGGATCGGCCGTTTAAGCGAACTCATCGATAAATCGGCACCTGTAAATACCGATATATACCCGCAACTCATGCGCCTTATGTTTTCACAATGGTTTGCGAAATTCTCAACATCTCCTCTTGCCTTTATTCTGATTATATCGGTGCTGTGCATAATATACATGATAAGGATAGCAAGAGAAGAATTTGTGCTTTTTTCAACCGGCTGCATGGCAATGGGATCCGAAATTCTTGTCATATTCGCGTTCCAGATATTTTTCGGATATATCTATCTTAAAATCGGTCTTATAATTACCGTTTTTCTTGCCGGGCTGCTGCCGGGTGCATGGATAGGAAACAGGGCTGGAAATAAGTACTGGAATAATACAAGAAACTCTCTTGTAATAACGGACGGCATTCTTATATTTTTAACAAGTCTTCTGATTCTGGGATTCGTCTACGGGGAAGGCCGGATTCCATTGTATATTTTTCTTGCGTATGGTTTTATTATATCAATGACATGCGGATATCAGTTCCCGGCAGCTTTAAAACTGACAGGAGACAACAACTCGTCTGTCGCAAGACTGTTTTCAGCCGATCTGATAGGAGCAGCCGCAGGTACGCTTCTTATCAGCGTAGCGATAATTCCATATTTCGGCATTATCTGGGCTGCGACAGGATTGATCGGCTTGAAACTTATCAGTTTAACGATAATGGCAGCAAAACATGGATAAATTCACCAGAAGACACTTTATATACAGTACGGCGTTAATTCTCACAGCACCTTGTTCTTCGTTTGCTCTCTGGCCATCTGATGAAAAGAAGGATGTCCTGCCGGGCCCGGAGAACATCAGGGGAAAGATATTTAAAGGAGATGCTCCGGATAAGCCCTGGAAATGGTCTCATGAGGGATTCCTCTATAAAAAGCTTGCCAATAAGAATGTCATATGCGGCATATGCCCCCACAGATGCCAGCTATCCCCGGGAGACCGGAGCGTTTGCCGCTCCAGAGTCAACATAGACGGGACGCTTTACAGTCTTTCCTACGGGAATCCATGCACCAGAAACGTTGATCCAATTGAAAAAAAACCGCTTTTTCATTTCAAACCAAGAACAAAAGCATTTTCGCTTGCAGCGGCAGGATGCAATTTCCGCTGTCTCAATTGTCAGAACTGGGAAATATCACAGGCCAAACCGGATGAGGTGCGCCACAGCGAACTTTTTCCTGAAGATGTTGTCCGGGTCGCATTGAAAACCGGGGCAGAATCAATTGCATACACATATTCGGAACCGATCTCCTATTTCGAATATATGATAGATATAGCTCGTCTTGCAAAAGATAAAGGCCTTTCAAATCTCTGGATATCAAATGGCTACATAAATAAAGAGCCTCTGCTTGAACTATGCAAATATATTGACGGGGCGAATGTTAACATCAAATCCTTCAGTGACGATATATACAAGAAGCTTAATGGAGGAAGGCTTGAGCCTGTTTTGAATACATTCAGGACATTAAACGACAGAGGCATCCACTTCGAAATGACCAATCTTGTCGTACCAGGTTATGTCGATGATCCTGAAATGGTAAAACGGATGTGCGAATGGATTCTTAAAGATCTTGGACCGGACCATCCTCTCCATTTCCTTCGGTTTACTCCTCTGTACAAGCTTGACAGGCTTCCCCCTACTCCGGTATCGACTCTCGAAAACTTCCGGAATATAGCGATGAAGGCGGGAATACGCTATGCCTACGTGGGTAACGTGCCGAATCATGAAGGAACGAATACATACTGCCACAACTGCAAAAAATTAATTATAGAACGAAGGGGATACCAGGTGCCTGCATACAATCTTACCGGAAACAGATGTAAATTCTGCAAAATTGTAATACCGGGGGTATGGGAAAATAAATTATGACGGCTTCGTAAAAAGTCCGATTTCTTCGTTGCGCTTCATCCCATTGTGATTGCGGCGTACAATAAGTATGCCTCATCACATGTGATTAGCGACGCCTTGAACTTGAACTTTTTACTTTGTCGTCTGTATTTTGACTTAATGAATCCGTCAATTATTAACTTTTTTCTTTTGACTGTTCACTATTAACTATTCACTGTTATAAAAATAACCATGTCTGAAATCAGAAAAAAAGCTGCCGCAGGATTAAAGAAGGGAGACACATTCACCGTCAAACGCAGATTTACAAAAAAAGATACGGAATATTTTGGTAATATTACAAAAGATTATAATCCGGTCCATTATGACAGTCGCTTTACGGAAGCAAAAAAATTAAACGGGCTCATCTGTCACGGGCTTCTTGTCGCAAGTCTGATAACTGAAATCGGAGGGCAGATAGGATGGCTTGCGTCAGGTATGGACTTTAGTTTTAAAAAACCGGTATATTTCGGAGACACCATAACTTGCTCGTTTACTATAACCGAAATTAATGAAAGAGGAAAAGCGAAAGGCAAGGCGGTTTACTGCAATCAGGACGGCGTTGTTGTACTGGAAGCTTTTCTGAGAGGTATAGTCCCGGGCTCAGAGGAAAGGCATGTGTTAAAAACCATGATGGAAGAAGGTAATAAATCGGTGTAAGTACCTTAATGATATCATGGTCTCCTTGACCGGAATAATACATAAACAATGATTACGATAAGAATTATGATTATCCATATTCTCAGCATAAATATATTACCTCTTCAAATACTCCTGTCTGTTTATTTTTCCTCACATTGTCCCAGTTAAAATACTTCCCGTTCATGGCAATATAAACGCCATGCGGGAGAGTCTGAACAAAAGCAAGGGCGCTTCCCAGATTAAAAAGCCCGTCTGAACTTCCGAATTTGTATGGTATCATGGCTCCGGTCAGCACAACTGTTTTGTTCTTTACGGATTCTGCAATAACTCTTGCAGTTTCTACCATCGTATCGGTTCCATGGGTTATAACTATTTTATTCTCATTCGCAC
>CAZOEH010000218.1:4982-5647 GCA_964578785.1 uncultured Desulfonema sp.
GATACCCCTGTCTGAATCCGACATATCAAGACTGTCTATCATCATCAGCGTGGTAATATCAAACTCCAGCCTGCACCGTCCCAGTTTCAGCATTTCATGAAGATGTGTTTCCTTGAAAAACAGCTCTCCGTTAAGTTCATTATATTCCTTATCGAATGTCCCGCCTGTTACAAAGATTCTTATTCTCATACATACCCTTCTTCGACCGTACCTCCCCATTTTTTCAGATTATCAACAATAAATTGAACAATTATCCGATGGGTTTCACCGCCATTATCTTTTACTTCATGAGGCGCCCCGAATTCAACAAAAATAGTTTTATCTGGATCCACCGGCCCCATGTCCTTTATAAGCCTGCCGTTTCCCTGAAAATCTGTCTTTAAAGCAATCGGAACAACGGGCACGCACGCCCTTCGCGCGAGCTTTACGCCCAGAGAATTGAAAGAAGCCGGATTGAAAACGGCGCTCCTTGTAGCCTGTGGAAAGATTACAACGGAATAACCGTTTTTTATGTATTCTTCTCCCTCTGAAAGGACTTTAAACAGATCTTCCCTCGGATTCTTTCTGCATACCGTTATTGGTTTGATGGCTTTGATTATTGATCCTAAAACCGGATAATCAAGAAGTTCTTCCTTTGCTACAAAAGTCAGCCTGTTGAATGAAAG
>CAZOEH010000219.1:0-5639 GCA_964578785.1 uncultured Desulfonema sp.
CGCGGTTCTTGATATACAAAAAGTGGAAACCGGGTGAGGATGCGCGGCTGTTTCTTTTCCGAAACAGCTCCCTCCCGGCGGCGAGGGGAAAATATCGATAAGGGTTGATACTGCAGGATACGGCGGACAGCTGATCAAGAAAAATATTGTCGTTCACTCAAATGACGCCGATCAACCGAAGCTTTACCTTACAGTATTCGGGGTCGTTGAAAGATTTGCCAATATAACACCAAATAAAATCTTTTTAAACGGTCATGTAAAAGCAAATCTTGCAGCAACCGTAAAAATAATTCCGGAAGAAAAATATCCCTTTAAAGTACTTGGTACTTCGGTGGTATACGGCAACAATATCAGCATAAAACTCGATGAAAAGAAAAATCAGAAATTTACCGAATATATTCTGACGGTCCGGAACAAGGCAAAAGTTAAAGGCAAATATTTCGATTCCGTCATTATTAATACGGACAACAAGACTCATCCTGTAATCAGAATTCCCGTACTGGGAAACATATTGTGATGGCGGAACATGAGAATACTATGAAGGATATCAAAGTAGTCGCTTTTGACTGCGACGGAGTCATGTTTGACTCGGTGCAGGCCAACATGGATTATTACAACAGCATTCTCGATCATTTCGGAAAATCGCTCATGACCCCGGAGCAGTTTGTCCACGCCCACATGCATACCGCAAATGAAGTACTTGCAAATCTTTTTCCGGATCCGGAGGCTTTAAAGGCAGCCTTCGAATTCCGGAAAAAAATGTCGTACTGGCCGTTTATCAAGGATATGAAGATCGAGCCTGGTTTAAAGAGCCTTCTTAAAAAAATCAGGCCGAAATACAAAACCGCCGTCGCAACGAACAGGAGCGATACGATGCGGGGAGTTCTTATGGAGCATGGACTTGAGAGATGCTTTGATATTGTCGTCTCCGCCCTTGATGTGAAAAATCCAAAGCCTCATCCCGACCTGCTGTTAAAGATATTGGAACATTTCGGCATTAAACCTTCCCAGGCGATATATGTTGGGGATTCGGTTCTTGATGAGATGGCGGCAAAGGCTGCCGGTGTTCCGCTTGTTGCGTACAACAACAAAGATCTGTCAGCCGATTATCACATAATAAACTTAAAAGAGCTTGAGGCAATGCTTACCCTCTGATTCCGGACACGTCACCTGTACCCGGGACCGCTCCGGCCCCGGCAGTCCGGATACTGCAATGTAATTTACGTTGCGTGACATTCCCGGCAATCGCCAATGTTCGAAATTTCCGATAAATAAGTCGGTACGCAGTTATCTCAGGAAATATAAAATGGAATCTTCTTACCCCAGTATATTCAACGATGTGATTGGCCCTGTTATGCGCGGGCCATCCAGTTCTCATTGTGCCGCCGCGGTACGGATCGGCAGGATGGTCCGTGATTTGATGGACGGAGAGATCAAAGATGTGCTCATCCAATTCGATCCTGACGGCTCGCTGGCAGCCACCCATGAAAGCCAGGGCTCAGATATGGGGCTGTTCGGCGGTTTCCTGGGATGGGATACCACCCATGAGAGGCTGGCTGATTCCCCCATGGTGCTGCAAGAGACCGGGATTAAAGTCAAAATCGAAATCGTCCCCATAAATGCCGCCCATCCCAACACTTATAAGATTAGGATCGCCAACTCCGTAGAAACCCATACTGTGACCGCCATATCCACCGGCGGCGGCATTATTGAAGTAATTGAAATTGACGGCGTCAAGGTTTCGATGGCGGGCGACTATTACGATACCCTTATCTTTTTCAAATCGGAAGGGGATCGGCTGCTGGCACACTTGAAAGAGTATATCACAGCTGATGAAATTCATATCCTGCATGGTGAAGCTGCTCAGTTTATCGAGATCAAATCGCAGAAATTCATGACTCAGGAAGAACTCTTCAAATTGCGCTCCGGATTCGATATCCGGTTCATCAAACAAATCGCGCCGGTGCTCCCGGTCCTGTCGCGAAGAGCCATCGAAGCCCCGTTCATCACCTGCGATGAGATGATGGAATACAACCGGGATAAAAACCTCGATTTGTGGGAATTAGCGATCCATTATGAGAGCGCCAGAGGAGCCATCACCGGTGAACAGGTGATGCAGAAGATGGCGGACATCATCGATATAATGCGGAACGCCATCCGGAATGGCCTTGCAGGCACGGAATATGCCGACCGGATTCTGGGTTATCAATCCGGCAAATTCCGGACCCGGATGGAGAATCGCCGCCTGATTGACGGAGGTGTATTGAACCAGATCATCATGTACACCACGGCCATGATGGAATCGAAAAGCTCCATGGGCTTGATTGTTGCGGCGCCGACGGCCGGAGCTTGCGGCGGATTGCCCGGAGCCTGCATCGGAGCGGCCGTCTCAATGGGTCTTTCCAGGGAAGATATGGCGCGGGCTATGCTCGCCGGAGGCCTGATCGGTGTATTTATTGCCGCGCATGCAACTTTTGCCGCGGAGGTCGGCGGATGTCAGGCCGAATGCGGGTCCGGATCAGGGATGGCCGCCGCCGCTCTGGTTACTCTTGCAGGCGGGTCAACCCGGCAGGGTGTCAATGCGGCCTCAATGGCGCTCCAGAACATCCTTGGCATGATCTGCGACCCGGTCGCCGGGCGGGTGGAGGTGCCCTGTCTGGGCAAAAACGTGATGGCGGCCGGTAATGCACTGGCCTGTGCCAACATGGCTCTGGCTGATTACGACCCTGTCATTCCTCTCGATGAAATAATTCAAACCATGGACAAAGTGGGGAAGATGCTCCCGCCGGCTTTGCGCTGCACCGCGCTTGGAGGCTTATCTGTAACAAAGACTTCAAAAACGATAGAAAAACGATTAGCCCCAAAAAGGTGAATCCCGGTTCAAAGTGCGTTATTTAATATAACCGTAAGAGATGGCAGGGATTCTGATAGTAATTGTTGTGATCAGATCTTTACCGGCGCCAGACACCGGGGTTTTTACTGGTTCCCGAAACCGTTCTGGCTCCCGCAGTCCGGGCACTGCCATGTAATTCCGTTGCATGACATTCCCCAGAAATTCTCTTCCATGCAATCCTGGCATATGGCAAATCCGCACCTGCATCTCCAGCAGAATGGAGCGACCCTGTTGCAGCAGTTGCAATTGCTTTCTTTGGCTTTATCCCGTTTCTGCCTGTATGAAGATTTATTTGCCGAATCAGTCATATTCTGTTTATTCTTTCAGTTTTTTTCCCATTCTCTTCTACGCCCTTTAAATCACCAGACGTATTTGATAGAACTAATGCCAAACTTTAAATTCTTTAAAATTATTCAGCATGGATTGCTGATGCTTCACTCTGTGTTACTTGAACCCTTGAATCCTTGAATCCTAAAAGAATCACCAAGTCTTACGATTTTGCCGGGATAAAGGAAATAAATGGTTGCATAATAATTGTCAAGATATTATGTATAATTTAAAATATTTATGCCGTATCTGCCCGGTGAGTCAACCATGATTTGCGAAATAACGTAAGATCGCCATTGTCCAGCCCCGAAGATATCTTGTTATTAACGGAGTTATCCGGAAACTGTAGAATAACTTGTTCTATGGCTGGTATTAAAACAAACTAAAGGAGAATTTGTATGATTAAGGCGATTTTGCCAAGAGTCATTATCGCGGGCACAGGTTGCCTGTTTGCCGCTCTGATATTTTGGGGAAGTGAAGTTCTCGCCGGAACGAATAATGTTCAGATGGAAATTACCTTCCGCATCTATTTGAACGAAAAAAACTGTCAGATGGCTGTCTGGCTGGTCAACGAACAGGGAGTTTTTGTAGACACGGTTTATGTCACAAGGAAGGTCGCCGGTGAAGGGCTCGGCAATAGAGGCGGTGAGATAGATGACAAATGGGGAGGATCACGTTTAAGCGTTCTTCCGGTTTGGGCTCATCAAAGAGGCATTGATTATGGCGGAGGTAATTTTTATCCGACAAAAGATAAACCGCTTGTTGACGCGATGAGTTCGGCTACTCCAAAAGCCGGGGAGTTTGTCCGGCTCTGGCATCAGAAAGTTCTCAAGCCGGGGAAATACTATTATTATATTGAGGTTAATAAAAGCTTTGACGATAACGAGCGCCATAACTACAGCTGGTACAGAGGACAACCTTCAGTCATCTGGCAGGGAAACCTTTCGGTTGGAGATCGGATCTCGGAGAGTAAAGCCGAAATAATTGGACATGGGCATGCGGCCGGTATTGACGGCGGTATAAATCCGGATCTCTCTACACTTACTACGGCTCTTAAACTTATAGAGAAAGCGGAGGCAATTTACAAACCCGGAAAGAATTGAGGAGACAGAATGTCCCGGCTTAGGACGACCTCTGACGGAATAATATCCGGTAATACATTTAAAAACAATGGAGCAATATCGGCATGGATTCTATAGCAAGAGCAGTAAAGGAGCATCGCGATTTTTTTCAAACAGGGAAAACCATCGATATCGAATTCCGGCGCGACAGTCTGAAAAAACTTCAGGCTGCGCTGTTAAGATACGAAAATGAAATCTACGACGCCTTCTGGAAGGATTTGAGAAAACCGAAACTGGAAGTATTCGGAACTGAGATCGGTATGATATTAAAGGAGATAAAACACCACCTGAAAAAACTGAATAAGTGGGCAAAACCCACGAGAATCTCGACTGACATGCTGAATTTTTATTCCACCAGCCGGATACTGCATGAACCGTACGGAGTCGTTCTCATCATGTCGCCCTGGAATTACCCGCTTCAGCTCGCGCTGCTGCCAATGGTCGGGGCATTATCGGCCGGAAACTGCGTCATGATGAAACCGGCCCATTATTCCGCGAATGTATCGAATATAATCAAGAAGCTTTTAAGTGAAATTTATCCTCCGGAATATGTCAGTGTTATTACCGGTGATCGGAAGGTCAACCAGGCCGTTCTGGATCAGCGCTTCGATTTAATTTTTTTCACCGGAAGTCCCCCTCTCGGGAAAATCGTCATGGAAAAGGCGTCCAAACACCTGACGCCGGTCGTACTGGAACTGGGAGGGAAAAGCCCCTGCATTGTTGAACTGGATGCCGATCTCGATATCGCGGCCCGGCGCATCAGTTTCGGCAAATTTTTAAATTCCGGCCAGACCTGCATTGCTCCCGATCACCTCTTTGTGCATAAAGAGGTAAAGGATAAACTGCTGTCAAAAATCAGCGGCTGTATAAAGAGCTTCTACGGCGATGATCCCGAACAGAGTCCCGATTTCGGGAGAATTATAAACGACCGGCAATTAGATCGACTGGAAAAGCTCATGCATTCGGCAGGGACCATAATCCACGGCGGGAGGGTGAACAGGGCCGACCGGTATATAGAGCCGACTATCATCGATAACATCAACTATACTGATCCCATTATGCAGGAAGAGATTTTCGGACCGCTGCTTCCGGTGCTGGAATTTACCCGTCTCGAAGATGTGATCTCCACGATCAACAGGCATGAAAAACCCCTGGCCATGTATTTTTTTACTTCTTCAAAATCCAAAAGAGACCTTCTTTTGTCATCGACATCATCAGGCGGCGGCTGCATCAACGATACCATCATGCACGTATCGAATCCCAATATGCCTTTCGGCGGCGTCGGGAACAGCGGCATG
>CAZOEH010000220.1:0-5625 GCA_964578785.1 uncultured Desulfonema sp.
TTACTGATCACTGATTACTGATAACTGATTACTGTGTCCCGGTTACTACCTGAAATCTTCGGCCCTGATGCCGTATCTTCTCATGATCTGTTGAAGGGCCTGACGTTCGAGTCCGCAGATTTTTGCCGCCTGCCATCGTTTCTTTTACACTTCCTCCCCGCGTTCTTTCCATAAAGCTCTTCATAAGACCCGGAGATAAAAAATTAGTTGACTCGCTGGCGCTGAAACTGATAGGCAGCCATGACTTGAAGAGATCTCCAATGATCTGAAGATTTAATTCACGCCGGAAAAGGAGAAATTCAATGGCGAAATCAGTAGATGCCGTTACCTCTGATAAAACAAATATTTACTTGCTGGCCGGATTTCTCGGGTCAGGAAAGACAACTTTGCTGAACCGGATTCTTTCATGGGAAACTGATCTTTCCGATACCGTAGTACTGGTCAATGAATTCGGTAAAATCGGTATCGACGGATCAATCATCAGGAGCAAGAGCAGCGGCCGTGATGTCATTGAACTTACCAGCGGTTGCATCTGCTGCACTCTTACGGATGAACTCATCGACACACTTGTCGACATCAGGGAACGATTCAGACCAAGAAGAATTCTGCTGGAAGCCACGGGTGTTGCTGAACCAAAATCTATAATTGAAATCATCGGGTCGGACCTTCTGCGGGAACGCATGAGAATAGAAAAAACAATTACGGTCCTGGGTATCCGCTATTGGCTCGGCCGGGAATCCTATGGCCCTTTTTTCATGAGCCAGGTCGAGCAGGCTGATCTGATTCTGTTGAACAAGATCGATACCGTTCCTAAAGAACGGCTTCAGGAGGCCGTCAACGATCTGCAGGCAATAGTTCCCAAGTGTACGATTCTTCCAACGCTCCATTGCGCGGTTGATCCGGAAATCATCTGGAACCGGTCATCAGCGCTTCGATTGGGTAATTTCTACACCTCCCTGCCGACATCAGCCATCGGCCCGGCAGTCGACAAAGACGGACCCAGCAATAAGGACCGGATAACATACGATACGTTCGATTTTGTTTCGGAACGACCTCTCGATGAAGCCCATTTCCATGCCTTTCTGAAAAGTCTCCCCTGGCAGCTTTTCAGGATCAAGGGGCCAGTCAGGTTTCATGACCGAATCTCATTGCTGAACTATGTCTCCGGCCAGATAGACTGGCAGGAATGGGAAGAACCGGACGATACACGTCTGGCATTTATAGGATGGGATATCGATATGAAGGTAATACGGAGAAAACTGGAGGAGTGTGTCATAGGATAACAGCAGACCGTTTCACTGTATTGGAAACACAGTTCCATTCATGTGCCTTAATAGCGAGTGCGTTCCCCAATCCTGCTGCAGAATCTTTAAACCTTTTTTATTTTTTCACGCATCTGGTTGCAGGAATATTCAATATGCAGTTTGAGCACTTTTTCGCATTCAGGAGATCGGTTTTTCAGAAGACTCATGATCTCAAGATGTTCCTGCATCAATTTTTTATAGAATGAAACGTTTTTACTTAAAATCGATTGGCCAATGCGCATGGTATTTCGGATGCTGTTGAAGAAAGAATACATTCTCTCATTTTGGCAATGTCTGACGTAATATGCATGAAAATCGAGCGACAGTGAAAAATAGCTGGGGACATCTTTGCTGGAAAGTGCATTATTCATCTGATCTATTATCTTCTCCATCTCTTCAAAATGCTGCTCATTTGCAATCCGTATAAACTTTCGAATGCAGTACAGCTCGATGATTGTCCGCAATTCTAAGATCTCGTCGATATCATGATTACCGATCTGTGGAATGATAACGCCTTTATTAGGCCGGAATTCCGCCAGGCCTTCGGCTTCTAATTTGCGGAGCGCTTCTCTAACGGGTGTTCGGCTGACGGAATGCCTTGAAGAAATTTCATTTTCTTTCAACTTATCTCCCGGAAGATATTTTCCGCTAAAAATTTCATTACGAATAACATCAGCAATTTGATCGGCGGTGGTTTTAATTTGCATACGGATCTCCTTGGGATTCCATAGTCATAATCATCACAAAGTTGTCGAAATTGCAATTAATTTAATATTATCAAGTCTTATATATAGTTTATAAGCTACCGTCTACAGAAAATCGCCGTTTGCTCAAAAATTCATGAAATAATGCTTGACAGGTCCGAACGCTTTATATACGGATACATATATAATGTATACAATTTATTGTCAACAATTATCAAATCCGAACAAAGAATTATGGCAACAATATTGCAAGGAATAAATTGCCGCCGTGTTGAAAGGAATCTCCGGTGTAAGCAATGTGTAATTGACCACGCAAAATGCTGCGGGAAGTGATTAAACCAGAAAAGAAAAAAGGGGGGGTTAATGCTGGGAATCGAAGGATTATCAATGGCAAATTTGGCTACAATGATTGTGCTAATGTTTATTATTGCAGGGATCTTTTCAATTTTAGGAAGAGGCGGAGGAGAATTTTACCTTCCGATATTAATATCTTTTCTGACGATACCCTATTTTGACATTGCGACCGTTAGTTTATTTGCGATTTTTCTTCAAGCCGCGGGAATGCTGTTGATATACGGGTCAAAACATAAACTGGTAGATTGGCCGCTGGCCATTTCTCTGGCAGTAATCGTAGGAATCTTCGCTTTCATTGGTGGATATCTCTCCTTCGGAATCAAAGCCTCATATCTCAAGGGGACCTTTGCCTTACTACTATTGATATCAGCTTATCTGATGTGGAAGGGAAAAGGAGTGCAAGGAAAGGCCGGAAAATTCGGTGTCTGGCACAGAACAATGACAACTCCGGAGGGAAAAATCGAATATGAGATGAATTTTCTGCTGGTCATTGTACCAACCGCAATAATCGCTTTCATTGCCGGAGCTGTGGGAATATCAGGATGCGGGATGATCATCCCCGTCTGTGTTATATTAGGCGCGGTACCCCTCCGCATCGCTATTGGATCCAATGCGCTTCTTCTTTTAACCTCCACCGGAACTTCTTTTTTAGGACATGCACTGCGGGGACAGACACCCTGGGAACTGGCTACGGTTCTTGCCATAGCGACACTGTGCGGGGGTCTGATAGGCTCAAGAATGCATGTTAAAATCAACGAAAAAGCAATTAAGTATGCGTTTATCGCGATTTTAATTATCGCATCCTTTTGGATGTTCTACAAGATCTATGTGAAATAACTGAAACCCAGAATAAAGGAGAATATTATCATGGAAAAGCTGACAAAAAAAGAACGGGTCCAGCGCGTGTTTGACTTAAAAGAGCCGGACTGTGTACCTGTTTTTCCGAGAAACCAGGCGCAAATGATATATGCGATGGGATGGAAACTGAGCGATGTTTCCGGTCAGGATTGGTACAATGCTGAAAAAGCAGCCCTGGCTTCATTGTGGTGTGTAGAAAACATCGACTACGACGTTGCTTATGGTTGCTATTATGACATGGGATTTGGTGTTCCGCTTCTTGGTGGACAGCTTAATATTCCGGACAAATTCGGCATGAGCGTTCAATGCGTCAAGCATCCGGTTGAGACTAAAGAGGATTGGCATAAAATTATGAAAAAACTGCCTCTTGACCCGTTAAAAGATCCAAGAATGAAGGGCGCACTTCAATCGATTAAATATGTTCATTCCGCAATCGGCCGTCACACACCCGTGACGCCATTTTACTACACAGGAATTTGCGCGGCGAATTTGCTGTTTATGGATGTTTCCACTCTAAGCGAACTGGTGACCGAAGACCCCGATTGGGTAGACGAAATGTGTCGCTGTGGCGCAGATTTTGCGATGGATTGGATACGCGCTCAGTATGAGGCCGGTTTGGATACCTGGCTTTATCTGTGTGATTTCTGGGGGACTGAATTAATATCCCCGGCAATGGCGGAACGATTCGTTTCGCCTTATGTGGTAGAGATGAGCAAGATGGTTGAAAAAGAGTTTGGCCAGCGAACCTTTTATCATGTTCACGGAAATCTAACCAGACCCAAAGCCCAGGAATGGATGGAGAAATTGACTAAGGACGCCAACCTCATTGGTCTGCATCTGGATAAATCACACGGCCCGGAGTGGATAAAAGAGGTGGTAAACAAAAAAATGGGCATAGCAGGCGGATTACCTTTCAGGGGCGGCTTTTTAGACAAGGGCCCGATTGAAAAAATCCGGGAAGAGTCTAAACGAGTGCTTGATATCGGTGCACCAGGCGGTGGCGTCATTTTTGTGCCGACAGGTCAGGTCCTTCCATCTACTTCGAATGATCATTTCAGAGAATGGGTTAAGATGGCGCACGAGTATGGTAAGTACCCGTTTGTCCCGAGAGAGATTTAATTATTTTTCCTGCCTCACGGCATATGAACTGAAAACAAGCAGGATATGAAAACCCAATGTTCCTCCTCTGCTGTTTGTGTCTTTAGTTCAAATTATTCACGGCCGTGAAGCAGGAAAAATTCGCAGGAATTTTGATTATAAGGAGAAAATAATGCTGGAAAGGATTCAAGTGTTCACGAGGGGCTGTTCACGCTCGATCGTTGTTGAAAAAAATCTAAGAAAAGCGGTAACGAAAATGGGCTTGAATATAAATGTGGAAGCAAGCGACGACCCAGTAGTCGCCAAAGGAGAGGATATAACGGCATTCCCGTCGGTAAAAATCAACGGCGAATTGAAAGTTGACGGAAGCTTCACAAGAGTTGACGAATTCGAAGAAATGCTTTCTGAATATCTTTAATAGTTAAGATTTTCAGATAAATGTTTTAGTCTACATAATAAAGCGGACTTGCCTTAAATTGACTCTCTTTGGGATAACATCTTATCATAAACTGGCAATGAAAAACTCACTGATTAAAAACGAATAATATAAACAATTATAAAACAAATCATTTCATCTAGTTAATTCAAATTTTTTCATCATCCGCCAAAGTGTCGTTCGGCTGATATTTAGACGATCCGCTGTCTTATTCTTATTCCAGTGGGTTTCTTCCAATGTTTTCTTTAGCTTTTCAAAATCGATCGAATCTAAACTGTTACGATGAGAAGGAATGGAAGAGGTAATCTTTTTTTGATCTATGCCGGCCAGATAAGAAGGTGGGAGATTATAGGGTTCGATATGGTTATGTTTACAATGGATAGTGGCATATTCGACAACACTTTCTAATTCTCTGATATTTCCCGGCCAGGAATAGTTTAAGAAAACGTCGATCACTTCCGGGGATATGCCTGTTATCGTTTTTTTCATTTTAATACTGAATTTTTCAATAAAATAATCAATTAAAATTGGGATATCTTCTATACGTTCCCTGAGCGGTGGAACTATAATCGGAACTATTTTTAAACGATAGTAAAGATCCTGACGAAAGGTGCCATTTCTGATTGCTTCTTCCAAATTTTTATTGCTTGCCGAAATAATTCGCACATCTGCATTTATTGTTTTTGTACCCCCCACCCTCTCAAATCTTTTTTCTTCGACCACATTGAGCAATTTTGCCTGCATGGCAAAACCGAGTTCACCGATTTCATCCAAAAAAAGCGTTCCTCTCTGAGCCAATTCCAACCTTCCCTGCCGGTCGCTGATTGCTCCGGTGAAGGCTCCCTTGACATGACCGAACAGTTCACTTTCA
>CAZOEH010000221.1:0-5612 GCA_964578785.1 uncultured Desulfonema sp.
CATTCTGCTGTGTTGCACTTCATCTTTCGTCATTGCAGCGTACTAACCTGTACGCTTCATACCTCAAGATTCGTGCGCCTTGCATAATGATCTTTTTACTTTGCCGTTTAAATTACGATTTTTCTAAGGTATATGAGAGTTGACATGACTTTGCCAAACAACCTTTTTCAGATTTTTTACTTGAACCCTCGAATCCTTTTCTTCACACCAACTCTTTTTGAAGGCTTCCTTATTTCTTAACCTGATATTTCTGAACCGCCATGTTGTGTTCTTTGAAATTCGAAGAGAATATGTGGGTACCGTCATTTTTTGAAACGAAAAAGAAAAAGTCGGTCTCAGCAGGATAGAGCGCGGCTTTTATTGATTCATAACCCGGACCGGCAATGGGTCCCGGCGGAAGGCCCTTTATTTTATATGTATTATAAGGAGTCAGCTCTGAAAGATTTTTACGGGTTATATTTCCGTCAAAATTTTTTATCCCGTATATAACCGTAGGATCGGTTTCAAGACGCATCCCCCTTTTCAACCTGTTATGAAAAACCGAAGAAATCAGTCCGCGTTCATCTTCAGCTCCTGTCTCTTTTTCTATTATTGACGCAAGGGTGATTATTTCATGGACTGAAAATCCGAGTTCTTCGGCCCTCTTTTCCCATTCCGGAGTAAATACGGACTTAAATTTTTCAACCATTGCCGAAATGATATTTTCGCAGAGCTCATCTTTCGGAAAAGAATAGGTGTCAGGATAGAGATAGCCTTCCAGAGTCGCGGCATTGATCCCGTATTTCCGGACAGCTTCCGGGTCTGCGGCGATTTTCATAAAGTTTTCGGCTGGTCCGAAACCTTCCTCCGATATAACGAAAGCAACCTGCTGCATGTTGTATCCTTCCGGAACAGTAATCGTGTGAAGATATACCTTTCCTCTTAACAGCGTATCAAATATCGCTGCGGGGGACATTACCGGAGATAACTCGTATTCTCCTGCATGTATCTTCTTATCATATCCTCTTATACGGGCTATCAGCTTGAATTTCAGAGGGTTTTTGATAACTCCCGCTTTCTCCAGAGCACTGGTGGTTGTATTAAAGGACTGGCCCTTTTCAATAACCACAAACTTCCTCTCATCGGTTACTCCTGCCGGCTCCTCCGTGTAATTCATGATATCGAATATTAAGAAGGATACGGTGACGACAAGCGCCGCAAGAAGCACCAATGATATTTTAATCAATTTGCTCATTTATTCTTTCAGCTGATAATCAAGTTTCCGGCTAATGATTTATTGTTTATGGCTCGAATTCCGGACTTCGTAATTTGGACATCGAATATCGCCTAATGCTTCTCGCCTCATACCTCTTACCCTCTTAAATCATAATACAATCATAAACTCTTTTGGGACAAAACCCATTTTTATAATATGCCAAACCCGGTTAAATTGTCAAAGACGTATTTAGACGTAATAGATAGACGTATTATAACAAAACGTATTTTAATATTTTTATGAAAGACAATTTTTATAAAAAACCTTGACAACTGATAATTGTTGGTTTAGATAAAATATAAAGATATATATGAATTTTGATATATATCTGAAATAATAATATAATTAAATAATAGTATGTATCATTTTTTATATCCCTGTCTTAAATATTTTGTGTCTGAATCCAAGATAACGCAAAGCTTAAAAGGCAAGTATTCTTAACTGGAGTTGATTGATGCGTATCGCCATAAATATTTCTAGATTTAAACAAGACTTTGATGCTATGTCCCAAATTGGCCGCACGGCAGAGGGGGGAGCGAGTCGTCTGGCCTTTTCACCTCAAGAGCAAATGGCGCGGGAATTTGTCAAACAAAAGATGTATGAAGCCGGACTCAATCCTTTCATGGACCCTTCCGGCAATCTGCACGGTCGCCGCTTGGGTGCCGAGCCCGGACCAGCGGTAGCCACCGGTTCTCATTCCGACAGCGTTGAAAATGGCGGGCACTTCGACGGCGTTGTTGGCCTGCTGGGAGCAATCGAAGTAATGCGGTCGATTAATGATGCCGGGATTCAGACCCGCCGCAGCCTCGAAGTGATTTCGTTTTTATCCGAAGAACCTAACCGGTTTGGGATAAGCTGTTTCGGCAGTCGAGCCTTGTGCGGAAAAGTAGACCGGGCATTGCTCTATGGGAGAAGCGATATTAAAGGCGAAACTCTCTCTGCGGCCCTGTCTGCAATCGGGGTATCGGCACAAGAGATTATAGGATTGAATCCTGAGGAGTATAGGTATCATGCCTTTGTTGAGCTTCATGTGGAGCAGGGTCGAATGCTCTGTGATTCTAAAATCCCTTTGGGTCTCGTAACTGAAATTGTCGGAGCCTACCGGTACAAGGTGACGTTCAAGGGCCAGGCAGACCATTCCGGGGGAACGCCAATGAACAGCCGCAGGGACGCACTTGCAGCTGCTGCCGAAGCCATCCTGGCAGTTGAACGTACCTGCCGGAAATACCAGGATAGAGATATCGTAGGAACGGTAGGGGTCATACATGTGTCTCCGGGCGCAATTAATGTAATCCCCGGAGAATGCGACATAATCATAGAAGTGCGTGGGAGCACTCACTTTCCAAAATCGACACCTGTAGCGGAGATCAAAGAAGCGATTCAGAATGCAGCCCGGCAACGTAAAGTTGAGGCTAATATCGAGACACTTATGGAGGATGAATCGCAATCAGTATCTCCGCGAGTTCTCCAGGCTCTTGAGCAAGGCGCCGCAGAGCTCGGTTATCCCTGCGTGCGAATGCCGAGCCGAACAGGCCATGACGCCTTGCACATGGCTGAATTGTCGGAAGTAGGCATGATTTTTCTGCCCAGCCGCGAAGGGATCGGACATCATCCGTCGGAATGGACCGATATGGGCGACATTGAAAAGGGTCTGCAACTGCTGGCAACGACATTGGTCAACCTGGCCGGCTCTTGACATCGACGAGGTCCTTGACTATTAAGCTGTCGGGTGCCTGCTGGAAAGCACAATGCCTTAAAATAAATAATGCGAACCGCCGATTTTCAAAGAGGAGAAGTCTTTGCGCAACTGGGATATTACATGCACCATTCTGCTTTTACTGTTCGGGCTTTACGTGGTTGCCACAGGCTGGCATTTAGGCTTCGGCTCTTTTGATTCTCCCGGAACGGGTTTCATAGCAGTTTTTTCCGGACTTTTCCTTTCGGTTTTTTCTGCAACCAATCTGGTTCTCAGTATTGCAAGTTACCGAAAAACGGCCGATCAGTCCTTCTGGCCGCAGTCGGATTCGTGGAAAAAAGTTTTGGCCATACTGGCAGGCCCCATCGCATTTACTCTCCTGCTGAACTATGCCGGATTCTTTATTTGCACACTTGCCATGCTGATATACCTGTTTCGGGCCATTCATCCGCACCGGATGTCTCTCACTCTTGTCCTGGCCGTAACGGCAGCCGTATTCTGCCTGGTGCTTTTCCAGTTGATTCTGAAGGTTCAGTTCCCGGAGGGTCTCATTGGCTTATACCATATAAAAGGATGGTTGAATTAGATGGATGTCATCACTAATCTGATGCTCGGTTTCGGAGTGGTTTTACAACCGGCCAACTTGCTGGCCTGCTTCATAGGAGTTCTTGTTGGGACTCTGATAGGGGTCCTTCCGGGCATCGGACCGCTGGGGGCGATAGCTCTGCTTTTGCCAAGCACCTTTTACATCCCCCCCGAGTCTGCTCTGATTATGCTGGCTGGCATCTATTACGGGGCAATGTATGGCGGTTCCACCACGTCAATTCTGGTAAATATTCCGGGAGAAGCCGCAAGTGTCGTCACCTGCATTGATGGACACCAGATGGCGCGTCAGGGGCGCGCCGGACCGGCCCTGGGAATTGCGGCCTTTGGTTCGTTCATCGGTGGAACCATAACAGTGTTCCTGCTTGCCTGTCTTGCCCCGCCTCTGGCCAGATTTGCTCTCAGGTTCGGACCGCCTGAATATTTCTCCCTGATGGTCCTCGGGCTCACCGTCTTAGTCTATCTGGCCAACGGACCTGTTCTAAAAGCTTTGATGATGGCGGCCTTTGGCATAGTATTGGGTATCATTGGTACTGATGTGATTTCCGGCAGCAGCCGCTTGACATTCGGTTTTTTCGAACTGGACGACGGTATCGGTATCATCCCCGTAGTAATGGGCTTATTCGGCATTTCCGAAGTTCTGCTTAATGTCGAGAAAAAAATGGACCGCAGTATCGCCGCCGTATCACTCAAAGGACTGATGCCCAGCTTGCAGGACTGGAAAGAAAGCCTGGGGCCAATCTTTCGCGGAACTTTTCTCGGATTTTTTTTAGGCATTCTGCCCGGCGGTGGCTCCATTATTTCCTCTTTCGCCTCCTATGCAATGGAGAAAAAAATTTCCAAGCACCCGGAAAAATTCGGACATGGAGCCATTGCCGGCGTTGCCGGGCCTGAAACCGCCAACAACGCTGCAACCGGAGGCGCTTTTATCCCGCTGCTGACCATAGGAATTCCCAATAATGCAGTCATGGCACTGATGCTGGGAGCCTTGGTTATTCATGGGCTGCAGCCCGGACCACTGATCATGAAAGAACAGCCGGCCCTTTTTTGGGGAACAATCGCCAGTATGTATATCGGCAATGCCATGCTGCTGTTGCTCAATCTGCCCTTAATCGGGATATGGATTCAGGTGCTGAGAATACCCTACACAATACTATTTCCTTTTATCATTCTGTTTTGCCTAATTGGAGTATACGGAGTAAATTACAGCCAGCTTGAAATTTGGGTTATGCTGATTTTCGGCATATTCGGATATGTCATGCGAAAGCTCGGCTATGAAATGGCGCCGCTGGTACTTGCTCTCATTCTGGGACCAATGTTTGAAAGCTCCATGAGGCAGTCGTTGATTATTTTCGACGGCAATCTTATGGTTTTTTTCACTCGCCCTATTTCGGCCACGTTTCTAATAGTCTCAATGCTGCTTTTGCTTTCCAACTTTATCCCATGGATGCGGCGCCGGAAAAATCTGCTTTCCGAACCAGAGTAAGCAGATCGTCGCCTTTACATAAGTGCGCCCGTCAAAATTCCTGTTGAAGGGCCAGGAGAAAAAAGGGGCGCTGTTAAAATATTTTCCCACAAACATAAAGAAAGGAGAAAATCATGGAAATGAAGAAGAGTGTAAGTTGTTTTATAACTATTCTTATGGTGATGCTGTTCAGTGTAACAAACTCTTTCGCCGCCGGTTACCCGGAAAAACCGGTCAACCTGGTAGTATGCTTTGCGGCCGGGGGAGAAACAGATATCGTGGTTCGCGCACTGAATGACAAATTGGCAGCCAATCTGGGAGGCCCGACTGTTGTACTCAACAAACCTGGCGCGGGAGGCTTATTAGGTGCACAATTTGTGTCCAATTCCCCGCCGGACGGCTACACGGTTTTAGTGCTCAGTCTTTCCCATGTGTTGCGGCAGGCTGCGGACGCTAAAACCCCCTTCAATGTTCTTAACGATTTTGAACCCATCAGCCGCTTCGTTACACAACCCCTTGTGCTTGCAGTCAAAGGCGACTCCCCCTTTAAGACGATTGATCAGTTGATCCAATTTGCCAAGAATAATCCCAAC